>NZ_DASWWZ010000477.1:0-3767 GCF_036405755.1 Schlesneria sp. | reverse complement strand
TGCTGAGTCCGTAGCCCCCGGTCGAAATTCCCTGGGGACTTGTCTCCCACTGCGGATTCTCGATACCGAGGGGATCGAAAAGTCTGGGACGCAGATAGTCAATCAGCTTGACTCCCGTCACTTTCTGCACGATGGCCGACTGCATGTAGGTGGCTGAAGTGTTGTAGAGAAAGTGAGTCCCCGGTTTGAAGGGGACAGGATGTTCGAGAAACGACCGGGTCCAGGGGACGCTGTCGGTCCGGAGTGGCTCGCTCTGATGTCCCGTCGCCATTCTCAGCAAATCACTGACTCGCATTGCCTGCAGATGATCACTCGGCGCGGCAGGCACATCTTCCGGAAAGAATTTGACGACCGGGTCGTGGAGGCTCAACTTGCCCTCTTCAATGGCCAGCCCGATCGCGGTCGAGGCGAAACTTTTACTGAGAGAATAAAGGGAATGCCGTGCTTCCGCGTGGTAGGGAGCCCACCACCCTTCTGCCACTACATGACCGTGCCGGACCAGCATAAAGCTGTGGAGAGAATCAAACTGACTGTCGGCCGCTTCAACAAACGACAGAACCGCAGCCGACGAGATCCCCTGCTCTTCGGGAGTGCTCCGTGGCAAGTCTTTTCCGCGAGAAACGGTGGGAATCAGGAGCATCGCGGCGAGCGCAACCGTGATCGGGAACTTCATGGTCAGGTCCTGCAGATTCAAGTTCGTAGATTCGTAGATTCATGGAACAGCAATGTCACGCGAAGTGTCGCTGAAATCCCGATAACAGGACAGCCTTGCGACTGAAATTGCTGACTTTCTCGGCCGTTTTCCGCATGATCGGGGCACGTTCTGGAAGAGCGAAAAGGGAGGACGAGCGGAGCCCCCTGCCGGACGAGGTTTTCACTCCGAGGTGGCTGTGGTCTCGGGTAAGGCCAACGCCAGCGCGATCGTAGCCCAGCTTGCCGTCGCGCTGGAGAGGAACTGATCCTTACCGTGCGGGTAGCCCGATTCGAAATACGACTGCAAGGCCTTGGCACGCGAGACCACATGCCATGACCCATCGTCGTGCTGCTGTGAGATCAGATAGGCCAACCCCTGCTGGTAGACCGGATCCGAGGTCGCAAGACCTCCTGCTTCATGCAGAGCGACCAGCGCCGTGCTGGTCGCGTACGCGTCGCCATTCATTCCCGTCACCTGTGACCAACTGCCGTCCTCGTTCTGGCTTCGCTTCAGCTCGTCGACCGCCAGATCGACCGAGGGAGCCCGCCCTTGCAGCAGGTGCAGCAGACGCAACCGGAAAACGCGATCCTCGTGATCCTGAGGCTCAGCCTTCTGCAGCCATGACTGAATCTGCTCGATGCGTGCGTCGATGAGTTCCTGCTGTTCATCAGTCCCAAACGTTTTGAGACCCCGGACCGCGACATAGGTGGATGTGAAATAACTCTGTTCGCTGGGAGGGCGGCTCGCTTCCGGTTCGTAGTGGTCGAGCTGAACCTGATGAATCAGCAGGTACTCGACAACTGCGGCGGTCGTCTCGTCCGCAGGCCAGTTCCCCTTGTTCAGGGTCCACAGGGCGTAGCCAGCCGTATCGACCTGTCCTCCCTGCCCCTCACCATCCCGGTATCGCTTTTTGTTTCGCGCAAGAAAATCGGCGGTAAACCGAAGGATCTCGGCCTGAAGTTCAGCGTCAGTCTGGAAGCCGCGTGCTTGGGCTTCAGTCATGGCCATCAGGGGCAGTCCCTGATTGTGGCAATTAAAACATTGCTTGCGATGTTCTAACGAGCCCCGGGCTCCTTTCTCGAGCAAAGGGAGCGATTTGCGGATCGCGGCTTTGATCGCCGTCTCGGTGGGGCCGCCGCCGTCACCCGCCGTGGCGATTGCCCAGGGAGGGAAAAGAAACAGGAGACTGCCGACCACAGCCATCCCGCAAGCGACTGAGGCAATCCACCGTTCTGAATCTGGTATGCTCATGACGATGCCCTGACAGCGGACGGAGGGTGAGACTCAACCTGATCACCCCTTCTTTCAGGCACGTGCGCGACGATCGTGCCCGCGTTTCGATCATACCGGTCCGTTGATGGCGATTGAACCTCTGCGTTCACTTGCCACGATGCCGATCGGAGAGCAGGGTTGGCCAGGACGATATGGTATACATTTTTTCAGTATTGGCTGGTTGGCAATTTTTGTTTCAGGTTACCATCATGTTTCACCGCACGGATGAATGTCCTCACTAATAGATTCTCTCCAAATGTCGTCTCCTGCCAGCCAATTTTCACTCCACGGCAACCGTTGGGTTCATGTCCTGTTTGGGCTCGTCGTGTCCGGTCTTTGTCTCTGGTTTGCCACGCGGGAACTTCTGTCCGATCCGGAAGCGTTTTCCAAAGCGGGAAACGCGTTTGCGGATGCGAACTACTGGACTCTGGTTCCAATCATGATCGCGACCGGCGTCTTTTATTGGCTCAAAGCCTTACGCTGGCGACTGCTGCTGTCTCCGATCGGTCAGTTCAAAGTGGGACGCGACCTCTTTCCGTTCGTGATGATGGGGTTTGGTCTAAACAATGTCCTTCCCGTTCACATGGGTGAAGTAGTTCGGGTGCTGCTGTTCGCACGACATGCCAACCTGAAAGTGTCTACGGTGGCTTCGTCAGTGGTGCTGGAGCGAATATTTGACTCGATCACGGTCCTGACGCTGCTGAGCGTCGGGCTGGTGTTTGTTGACGGGTTGAATCCGAGCGTCCAAACCAATACGTCCATTGTCGCGGTCTGCGTGGGATGCCTGGTCCTGACATTGCTCCTGTATGTCTTTTACTTCGCTCTGTGCATCCGCATCGTCAACGCGGTTCTCTCGCCGATTCTTCCTGCGTCGTGGCTGGAAAAGTTGCACCATCTGCTGGAAGCAGGAGTGACGGGGCTGGCCGCCGTGAAGCAGCCTCGATTGCTGGCGGGCATCATGGCCATTTCGCTTTGCAGCTGGATGATCAACGGGTTCGTCATCCATCTGGCGCTCAAAAGCTTTGGTCTGCCCAACAGCCTGCTGATCTCGTGTATCGTGCTGGGACTGACCGCTGTCGGTGCTGCGGTCCCTTCGGCCCCCGGCTACGTCGGCGTCATTCAGCTTTGCTTCACGATGGTGTTGAGTGTGTTCTCAGACGACTATCCCGGAATCTTCGCCGCTTCCGTCTACTACCACCTGACGGAGTACATCATCGTGACGCTCACCGGGATTTACTTTCTGAACACGACCGGGCGGGGCCTGAAGAAGCAGAGCCTTGATCTTCCGTTTACCCCGCCCACCGCCGCGGCAGAGCCGGAATAATTCTCGGCATCCATTCGCTGCTGTTCCGAGGTCTCCTTGATCCGGCCGTGATCCGCCTGTGCGTGGCTTCGGGACCGGGCATCGCCCTCTCGGGTGGGTCCAAGACGGGTCTCTCGGCGACAGTCCGCAGTCGAGTCCCCGGCGGCGACGCTCCAGTTCCCGGTCGGCCTGATTCCCTGCGCGCCATAGTGAGCGTTAGGGACTCAATCTCGTACGGAGCGAGTTCTGTGGCTCGCTCCTCTCATAAACCCTGATTTTGATAGCACATAGAGTTCTCTTACGGGAAAGCTAAGGGGACATCTAGCGTCCGGCGCAGAAGTTGCCTCTGGGTATTCGCATGACGTGATGCGTTGTTCAAACCCCACAGGAGATCAGAATCATGGCTACGATGACCGAACAGATGAAGGACAAAGGCAAAGAAATCGGCGCCCAGGTATCAAACCAAGTGGGAAAGTCGGTTGAGGGGATTCGGGACGC
>NZ_DASWWZ010000476.1:0-1942 GCF_036405755.1 Schlesneria sp. | reverse complement strand
GAACTCGGACGACAGGACTTCCAGCAGTTCGGGATGGCTGGCGACCTGATGCGGACCCAGGTTGTCTAATTCTCGCGTGAAGCCAATCCCGAAGAAGTGATCCCACATCCGATTGACGAAAGCCGCCGCCAGATCCGGCTGCTCTCCTGTCGTCATCAATCGTGCCAGTTCCCGGCGGCGATTCGTCTCGGCCCCCGGATCTACGTCGGTCCCATTAAATCGAGGATAAGCGACGCGCATCAGCCCGGTTCGGGTTTCGAAATAGGTAGGCCCACCCGCATCGCGTGTCACCAGTTCGGTGAAAGCCGCCAGTTGTCGGCCGGTCTGCTGGTCCCGACGAATCCGGCGCACGCTGGCGGTCTGCTGGAAGAAACTGTTCAGCTCCCAGAACTCGACCTGCTTCGTTTCATTGAAGGGATGGTTGTGGCACTGGTTGCAATGGAGCTGCCGCCCGAGGAACAGCTTGGAGCAGACCGCGGTCGCAGGTGTTGCCGCATTATTCAGGTGAGCGATGAGAAAATTCGTGGCCCCATTTTCCGAATTGTTCCCTTCGGCCGAGATCAGATCGGCCACAATCTGATTCCAGGGCCGATTCTCGGCAAAACTCATCCGCAGAAACTTGGCGAATGCTTCGCGATTGACCAGCGGGTTCGAGGCCCGCCCGATCAGCAGGTTTGACCATTTGGTCGTGAAGTTCCGAACGTAGGCCGAATCTTCCAGCAGGACTTCAATGAGTGCCTCTCGTTTGTCGTCACTCTTATCCGCGAGGAAAGTCTGACTTTCCGTGACGGTTGGAACACGGCCCGCCAGATCCAGGTAGACCCGACGCAGCCATTCCGCATCGTCGGCTCGGAGCGAGGGCTGCACCCCGATCTCTGTCCAACGCGATTCGATCTCTTCGTTGATCCGGGCGACAATGGCCCGAGTCGACATGGGTGGCTGAGCGACCACAGACTCGGTCGAGTTCGGTGCAGCAGGAGTGGCGTTTTCCGGGACCTCAACGCGGGGTGCCGGACTGATGTTCCCCACCGTGACGGGAGCTTTGGGCGAGCGTCGAATTCGGTCGCGAACCGTCCCGGATTGTAACCGGTCCGTACCCCGATCTTCTGGTGCCACCTGGGTGACTTCCGCTGGAGGTTGAGTTCCGGGAAGCCGCCAGAGTCCCCATGTGACGACACCCAGACAAAGGGCGACCGCTGCCATCATCCCTACCCCGCGACGGTGCGTCTTCGCAGGAGTGACAGCCCGAGCGTTTGGTGGGGGCTGGACAGGACCGGCGTAAACCGGCAGCTCCTCCGAGGAAAGTGGTTCAGGCGAACCGGCCCCGGCCGCATCCCAGTACAGGGTGCCATGCAGGTCCATGTAGGTGAGGTAAGTCCAACGGGCTTCGGGGGACGACAGGACGAGTTCTTCCAGTCGCGCAGCGTCGGCCTGGGTCAGGCGGTCCTCACACAGTAGTTCAAGCAGCACTTCCAGTTCGGTGGGATTGTGACGGGGATGAGTCATGACGCCCCCTCTGCCGCGAACTTCTGCTGAATGCAGTCGAGTAGCGATCGACGAATGCGGCCGAGCGACTGATACACGGAATTCGCCGGTCGGCCAATCTGCTCAGCCAGGTGCTTACCACGTTCTCCCGGAGCATACCGCTGCTGGATCAATTCACGATCCTTGGGGCGTAAGCGGTTCAAGCAGTCGACCAGCGCCGCCCGACGCGACTCCAACTCTTCTGATCGTTCCAGACTTTCCTCGGCCACCGACTGAAGAAATTCGTCGCTAAAGACCAGTTTTTCCCGACGTTTTCGCGTCCGAAACTTCATCACTTCGAAATTGGCGATCTGACTGACCCAGGCCAGAAAGTTCGTACCGGGTTGATACTTGGCACTCTTACTCCAGATCACCACGTTCGTCTCCTGCAGGATCTCTTCGGCATCCAGAGGATTCG
>NZ_DASWWZ010000475.1:0-6475 GCF_036405755.1 Schlesneria sp. | reverse complement strand
GCGGCGTGGTTCGTTGCCCAGTCCAGCTCGCTGACAAAGCTGGGCGAGTGTTTTCCACAGAGCGTACGCGATGAAACACACCAGGATGTGAGCGAGGACTCGATCCTGTTTCTGATGCCAGACCGGGCGAATCGAAAGATCACTTTTGTGAATTCGAAAAGCGGCTTCTGCCTCCGTGAGCTGGATATATGCCTTCCAAAGGTCTTCGTCAGACCAGTCCGAAACATTGGTGCGGAGCAGGTAACAGCCCGCACTCAATGTGGCCCAATTTCGGTTGTCCGTGATCTTTGACCATTCAATTTGAGCGGCACCTTCATCGGTCGAAGTCACCTTCACGGAGAACAGCCGCGCTGCGCGTGTATTCTGGCCCAGCAGGCGACCGATTTCGCGTTCGACCTTTTGCACGTCGCGGTGCTGTTTCTCACAACGAGTCTTCATACGAGAGAGCGCTTCCTCGATTCGCTTCTCGAATTTCTGTGTGATCGCCTCCTCTTTTTTGGAACGTTCACGACTGCGACAGAGGATGAATTTCTCGGGAGACGCATCCGTTGGCTCATCATCGTCGTCGTCCTGAGGCCAGGGAACGATCTTCACTTCCAGCCCATCACGGATACTATGCCAGTTCTCTTTCAGGATCTCTGCTTCGAACTTCTTCAGCATCGATTTTGGAGTGCCAATGATGTAGCGACGGCCGCCATCACGGAGAAACTTGATCCTGTCTTCGCTGACCATGCCGCGATCCATCACCCAGATACGATCACTCTTGCCGTACCGGCGTTCCATTGTTTCCACGACCGTCTCCACCGTCGTGACATCAATCGTATTCCCCTGAAAGACCTCATATCCCAGCGGCATACCGCACCTCGACACGACCAGTCCGATGCAGACTTGTTTGCAATCGCTGCGCTGGTCTCGCGAGTAGCCGCGTTTGGCCAGTTCGAAGTTGGCTTCCCCTTCAAAGTACGTGCTGGTGACGTCGTACAACAGCAGGTCGTACTTCAGGTCGAACAAAGTGCCAAGCCGATTCTTCAGATGGCATTCCAACGCTTCTTTGTGGGGAAGCAAAGCATCCATCGCCCGATATAATCGGCTGTCGTTGAGACGCTCCTCGGGTACTCCCAGAAGATCAGGAAGTGCGGTCTTCGGATACCATTGCTCCGCTGTATGGAGTTCGCTGGAAGGTTCGAGCAGACGCGCAATCATCAGGATCAGCGAACTGATATCCCATCCCACACGTTCTCGCCCCTCAGGGATTGTTCGCTCGAGGAAGGAATCAAGCTGCAAAGTCCGGATCAGATGCAGGGCCAGCCATGGACCGCCAAACTGACGAAGATGTTCCACCCGGACATCTGCGGTATTGACTTCGCCCCACCGTGGTTCTGCGGCCGATTCATCGTCGTCAAATTCAAACCTCAACTGCCGACCGAGAAGTTCCACGGCTCTGGCAGCGATCGGACCGCTTGATGGCGAAGCGGACTCACTCTGCTTCCCAGTTCCGTCTGCAGCTAGTCGAACTCCCAGCCGTCCAGCTTCGTCGAGTTTTCCCAGCCAGGAGACAATCCGCTGGCGTGGTCCAGACGCAGTGCGATAGGACTCGACGAGAGCCCAATACGCCGTACGACGACCGTTTTCCTTTCGAAAATACTGGCGAATGAACATCGCGGCGATTTTATTCGCCGTTTATTCACTGACCAGACACCTTGTTCTCACTACATCGCATCCGGCAAAAAAACATAGGCCTTTTTTGAAAGTCACATCAAAAAACAAGACGAATATTTTTTGGGAAATCCAATTTTTCTGCACTTCTGACGAAGGTGGGTTAGCGAGCTGCGGGGACGTGCGAGTTGAGCAGCCTGCCGAAGATCATCCGACCCGCGCTGTTCTGCAGCATACTTGTCACGATGACATCGATTTCTTTTCCAAGCAGATGGGCAGCCTGTTCGCAAACGACCATTGTGCCGTCGTCGAGGTATCCCACTCCCTGTCCGAACGATTCACCCTCCCGCATGACTTTGATGTGGAGCTGTTCGCCCGGCAGATAGCGCGGCTTGAGGGCATTGGCGACATCGTTCAGATTGATGACGTCCACCCCTTGAACGCTCGCCACCTTGTTCAGGTTGAAATCGTTGGTGACAACACGGCCGCTCATCCGTTTTGCCAGCGAGACGATCCGCTGATCGACGGTGTGGTCCAGATCGTCCTTTTCCCGCACTTCCAGCATCCGCACTTCGACCTTCGGTTTCTGCTGGAGTTTGGTGAGTACGTCGAGTCCGCGACGACCACGCGTGCGTCGATTCTTGTCCTGACTGTCCGCGATGTTCTGTAATTCCTCCAGCACGAAACTGGGCACAATTAATTCGGTATCGAAGATGCTTGTATCCATCACGTCCGAGATTCTGCCGTCAATCAGCGCACTGGTGTCGATGATCAGCGGCCGACCGCCCTTAATCTCTTTGGCGAACTCGACATACGGAATCACAAAGCGGAAGTCGTCTTTCGTCTGCAGCAGGAATGAAATACACATGTAGGGCAGCATGATCCCTGCCATCCCCCCGATCACCCGGGCGTAGGGGTTGTCGCCGGTAATGTTATTTCCTTCGGCATCCCGCTGAACGCCCACACCGATCGAAGTCATGAACGCCTGTGCGGCATATTGCAACTGAAACGCCAGCAGCCATCCAACCAGCAGGCCGAAATAGATGGCCGAAATCACGTCGAGTCGCTTCCGGGGAAACAGAATGTCGATGAACGTGACAATCTGCGTCAACAACATCATCAAGATGAATGACAAAGCGGAGTAGCGACGGATAAACTCCGGAGCCATGGGGTTCTGCACCAAAGCCACGGCGGCTCCCGCACAGATCAGGACGTACGTCACGCGAAGAAATATCAACATCTTGTTAAAACCCCAGTCCGAGGTGTTTCATTTTTATGCTTTTCCCGACAGCGGGCTACAGTATAGAGACCGAATCGCGGTCTCACCAGTACTCAAATCCCATCCCGTTTCAGTAATTGTTTTGTTATTACGACTTTGCGAAGGTAGGCTTTGGCGATGACTAAAGCGTTTTCGTCTTCCCCACTCGTTCCGTCAGCTCGATCCTCGCCGGTTCTGGAGGTCGAGACGGACACGCTCGCCACCTTCGGCTCACTCGTCCAGCGATTGAGCGGAGCGATGACACGACTGGAAGAACTGACCCAGCCGCTGAAACTCCCCCCCCTGGAAGGGCGTGAGTGGTACGATCTGCTGATCCGTAAACTGTTGCCCCAACTTGGAGATAGCACCTATCTGGTGGTGGCGGTCGTGGGGGGCACCAACATCGGCAAGAGCGTCATCTTCAACCATATTGCCGGCTTCCGAGCAAGCGCCAGCAGCCCGCTGGCCTCGGGAACAAAGCATCCTGTCTGTCTCATTCCGGATGGGTTCGACAGTCATCACGACCTCAAAGCCCTGTTTCCCGCTTTTGATCTTCGCCGCTGGGGAGACAGTGAAGAGGCATTGACCAGCCATACGGAACACTGCCTGTTCTGGCGGACAAGTCCGGATGTGCCGGAAAATCTGGTCATCCTGGATACTCCGGATGTCGACAGCGATGCCCCGGTCAACTGGCAGCGCGCCGATGCCGTGCGGCAGGCCGCTGACGTGCTCGTCGCTGTCCTGACCCAGCAGAAATACAACGACGCTGCCGTGAAACAGTTCTTCCGCAAAGCGGCCGAAGAAGACAAGGCGGCGATCGTCGTTTTTAATCAGGTGGAACTCCCCGACGATGAACCTTACTGGCCGTTGTGGCTGAAGACCTTCTGCTCCGAAACAGGACTTCGTCCTGAGTATGTCTATCTCGCCCCTAACGACCGCAAATCCGCAGAGGCGATTGCACTGAATTTTGCAGAGCGTACCTGGCCCTCAGCGACCAATCCGACCGATTCAACCGCCACCTCTTCAGCCGGCCCCGCGGGTCCAAGCACGCCGGTTCGACTGAATCAGGTCCTGTCCCAGCTTCGCTTTACGGAAATCAAGCTGAGAACCCTGCGCGGATCCCTCAAACGACTGGTGGCCCTGGACGACGGAGCACCAGCCTACCTCCAGGAGATTCGCCAGAAGAGTTTGCAATTTCGGGAAGCGGCCACGATCTTTGCCTCCCGTGGTCTGATTCAAAAAACGCATTGGCCAGCACCGCCAAACTCATTGCTGGTCGACGAAATGTGGCGCTGGTGGAATAGCCACAGAGAAGTCTGGACATCCAGCGTGCATGGCGTTTATGCGCACATCGGCCGCTGGGTGAATGGTGGCGTCCGCGTCGTGCGAGACCGAATCTGGGGACAGCCTGTCCCTCCGCTCGACGAATACCGCCGCGCCGAATGGGAGGCGATCGTTCAAGTCCTCGAGCAGGTCTTCAATCAGTTGGATCTGATTACGACGCTCGGCAACGAACTTTTGACCGAACGGCTGGACCGAGTCCTCAGCGGGACGTCACGGGAAACGGTGCTGGAGCGACTTCGAACAGAGCACAACGAGTTCGATTTCGAGAAGCTGGTTCAATCGCTGGTCGAAACGGAACTCTCAGCCCTGCGAACCGATCGAGCACAACTCTTCAACATTATTCGCAACGCCGACCGTGCCGCCGCAATTGTCCGCCCTGTGCTGACAGTGTTGCTCGCATTCGGCGGAGTATTCGGTGCTGAGCACATTCTGGTCAACGCCGCTTCCCAATCGCTCACGCACGTCGCAGTCGATGCGACTGTGGCTGCCGGGACGACAGTTGCCGGGAATGCCGCGGTTGATTCCGCCACGGGGGTTCTGAGCCAGGTGAAGGCCTGGCTCCTTCAGTTGCATCACAAGTTCAAGTTGCGACGTGAAGAATGGCTGACGAACCGACTGAGCGAATACCTGCTGGGGGGACTGGTCGATGAATTGCACGCCGGCGCGATCATTCCGAACTCAGCCGCGTTTCTGGAAGCAGAAGAGCTGATCCGGCAATTCAGTGCCCAGCAAATTCGCCTGCTCGCGGGCAATCCGATTGACGAGACAACTGCCATGCGATGACAATCCGGTACCGGCGGATCCGGTAATGAATTTCATTGCCTTACACGAACGTTCAGACCATGACAGAGCCGCATCGACATCCCGGACCGAACACGAAGCTGTTTACAGCGGCGTTCTGTCCCAATTGTCAGTTCCAGTTTCTGCCTGATAAAGATGCGTCTCCCTGCCCCAGTTGCGGCCAATCGCATCCCGCTCCTGCCGACGACCCGAATAACACGCTGATCCATCATCCCAAAGAATCCTCGGGCCCGACGCGGCGCAGTGGCCCCCGAGCCTCTCAGTTAACCGAAGTTGATCAACTGATCGGACAGAGACTGGGTGTCTACGACTGTGACGCATTGCTGGGTACAGGCGCGATGGGGCGAGTCTACCTCGCACGACACCGCGACCTTCGCCGCAAGTGCGCTCTCAAGATCCTGCCCCCGGCAATGCTGCTGGACGATCCTGCCTTCCTGACCCGTTTTATCAACGAAGGGCAGGCGGCTGCCGCGCTGAATCATCCGAATATCGTCACGGTCCACGCGATCGGTGAGGCACGGGGATACTACTTCATTGAGATGGAATTCGTCGCGGGTCGGTCACTGAGGGAACTGGTGGAGGATGAAGGAGCACAATCGCCGGTCCGCGCTACGGCACTGACCCTGCGCATCGCCGAGGGCCTGGCCGCCGCCCATTCCGCCCACATTCTGCACCGCGATCTCAAGCCCGACAACGTCATGCTGACGCACCAGGGGGTACCAAAAATCACGGATTTTGGTCTGGCCAAACGAGTGATCCTGCACCCCAACGCCGTCGAACAGCAAGAGTTTGTCGGCACCCCGACATTTATGGCCCCCGAGCTGTTTGACCATCAGCCTGCAACCGCCGCCAGTGACGTTTACTCGCTCGGAGTCATTTATTTTTACCTGCTGACCGGCACCTTGCCGTTTCAAGACGACAACATGAGCGAACTGATCCGACAGGTTCGCCACAACCCGCTTCCCAGCTTTCGGTCGTTCCAGGAACCGATTCCGATGGAAATGGCCGAATGTGCAAACATGCTTCTGGCGAAAGCACCCGAGAACCGCCCCAAGACGGGACTGGAGGCGGTGCAATTGCTGCAGGCCATCCTGGGACAGGCCGAAGATATCGAGAGCCTGCTGATCCAGGCCTTCGCGCACCATCCCGAGATTCGCTGGACTCGTGACGGTCAGCGTTATCGGATTAATCTGACATTTGCAAACGGGAGAAGCCAGACGGCTTTTGTCGAAAGAAGTGAACATGCGGCCGCAGACCGGTTGCTGAAGATCTCAAGTATCTGTTGTGCGGCGCTTCCTGTTTATTTTGAGCCGGCTTTGCGGCTGAATGCGGAAATCCTGCATGGAGCACTGGCAATTGCCGAAATCGATCGTGAGCCTGTGTTTGTCATGGTGGATAGCTACCCGCTGGCCACAG
>NZ_DASWWZ010000474.1:0-9446 GCF_036405755.1 Schlesneria sp. | reverse complement strand
CGAACTGGCAATCCGTTGCGATTCCGGGTCACGACGCGACTTGAGCAGATCATAGAGTTTTTCCAGGGCTCGACCATTCGCGGCGGGCATGGCCGCCTGGGGCTCAGGAGGTGCCGCAGGAAGTTGAGACAACTGTGCATGGTAGCCCTGAATGAGCAGCCGTTTGGCCTCGGGCAGGGATTCCGGGATGCGTGTCGCAAGTTCCTGTACTTCGCGAACAGTCGGCAGCTGTTCAAACTTCTTTTTGAGTTCTCTCGCTTCCTCCGGAGAGTCAGCAATGGAAAGGGCATACAGCAGCGAATGCTTGGAAGACTCGAAAATGTGGTTCTGTGCTTCGACAGATTCCAGTCCTTCAGCCTGAAGGTGCAGGAGATTATGATCATAAACGACGAGTGGCTTCGGCACTGGCCCTGACCAGTCGAAGCTCCGATAACCGATGAAACCCAGGAAAACCGCGGACGCCGTGAGGATGACCCAGGGATAATTCAAAATCGCGGCACGCAGAGTTCGTGCTTCGAAGGGCTTGGGCAGTTCCAGCAGTTCTGTCCGACGATCCGCCACGGCGATGGCGGCGGGAAGAACGGTGAACGCCGCCAGTGCACACAGCAGAATGCCTCCCCCGGCGATCACTCCCAGCTCCGCAACCCCCAGGAAGTCGGTCATCGTGGCGCAGAAAAACGCCAGCGATGTGGTCACGGCCCCTGTCACGACTCCAACGCCGACACCCTCGGTCGTCGCCACAATCGCCTCGATCAGACCCATTCCCTGATGCCGCAGCTCCAGATAGCGGGACAGGATATGCACGGCGAAGTCGATTCCAAGCCCCATCAACATCGCGGCGAACGACACTGACAAGATGTTCAGATGGCCAATCATCAGCGTCGTATAGCCGAATGACCAGGCCATCCCCACCGCAAGCATAAACAGTCCGAGGAATGGATGTAGAAATCCCCGGAAGCCGAGAAACAGCAGAATGGCGACACCGACGAAGGAAATGACCGAGGCGGTCGTCGAGTCAGCCATCGACCGCCGCATTTCGTCATTCTCGAGAACCGAGATCCCGGTCAGCAGGAACTTCACATCCGGGAACTTCTGCTGGGCGTCAGCCAGCAATTTCCGGACAGCGTCGATGGCAAGAGTGGGTCCCTCAAAGGACCCCTTGTCCTGCACGGCCGAAGCCATGACGAACCCCATCGTCCCTGTCTCATTCAGCATATAATCAGACTGCTTCCCCTGCTCTTCCATCTCGTCCGGCACGGACAGAATTTCAGGCCAGGGATTCGTAAAGCGGTCACCGTCCTGCATCGTGTTCTGCAAACTTGTGATGAGCAGGTCCGTATGATGCAGGAGTTGTTTTTCCATTTCCGGATCGTTTTTGACCCGAGACAATTGGCTTTGAAGACGTGTGACAACACCATCAAGCGTAATCAGACCCCAGTTGCCGTTGAGAATGGGTCGGAACGACTCCAGTCGTTCCAGACCGTTGGCGAGGGTATTCGCGGGGAGGTACTGCAGCCCCTTCTCTGGAAGTTTTCCCGGATCAATTCGATAGAGTACGTTACTGAACAACTTCGGTTGACCGGCCAGACGGGAACCGACATCGTCGATGGCTTCCTTCAGCGCCTCGCTGCGATTGCTTTCGATGACAACGATGATGTCGTCGAATTGACCGAAGTCCTTGGTGTAATTAATCCAGCGCTGATAGAATCCCGCCTCGGGATTGATCAGATCGGACCGGTCTGTCTTGAAATTCAGTCGCTGCGTCGTGAGATAGACGCAAAACACGGCCGACAGGACGACGATCCCGATTGTCCACCAGGCGTGACGAGCACACAAACCGGTCAAGGAACCAAGTGATTCCGTGAGAACGGATTTTGAACGGGGTTCTTTGACTTCTTCCGACATTCAAACGTCTCGGCAATCTGGTTCAATTGTGGCGACAGGAATGATATCGGTAATTTTCCGATCATCGCAAGCGGTCTCATCACCAGATAGGTAAACCAGATAACCTGGAACACCAGTTTCAAATCGCGAAAGTGGGAAACCGGCAATTTTCTGCGAGTGAGGCTCCCCCCGTTGGGGCCAGTGACCGCCCCCGCAACCTCGTCCACGGCCACCAATCTCGCTGAGAAATCTCTCCTGGACCGATGCATCAGCAGAGGGATTTCTCAGAAAAGCAACTACTCCGTACCGAGCGAGGTGCATGAAGAATTCTCGGGGCGACCTCAATAGACTACCCAGTCACCCTGATAAAACCACATGGTTTACGAAGCACAGCCCCTATCACAGGTAACTTGCATGAACGGGTGGATTCGTTCGGGATGCCGCCCGATAACTCCTCAGCCCGGGAACGATGCGAAAGCTGACTCACCGGGAGAAATTGATTCGGCGGTCCGCGTGGATCTGCTCACTGGGAGACGAGGTTCCCGGCAGACCAGCCTGCCCCGCGCAGCACCCGAGACTTTCCACCATGACCATCATGTGGGGAGACGGCTGGCAATCCTTGCAGAAGAGCTACCCAACTACTGACGTATTCAAACAGACTGCAAGGTTTCCCTGGACTGCTGGATCGAATTCTCACTCGCCGTCGTTGAACCACTCTCGGTTCGACGACGGCGATTTTTTTATACTGCTGCAAGACTCTGCAGGTATGCGGCAACATCGCCCAAGGTTAGTGAAGCTCTGCCCGCGATCAGCGCATTATCCCACCGCCACCCACTTCGGCTTCCCGCAGAGAACATTTTCTACCGCTGATTCTGCCTAGACATTACGTTGCGAAACGGGATTCGTGAGACGACAGGTTCAGCGGCATGCCGATTGCTACCCTCGGTTCTGTGATGTCAAAAAACACTGACTTACAGAATAAATCTCATGATCGCAGCTTCCCCCCAATACGAATTCACGCACGTGGAGCACCGCGAGCTTGAGTATCTCTTGCTGGGGGATCTCAGGCAGATCCTGGAAGAGCCTGAAGGGCCACATACCGCCTGCTGGCTGTTGGCCATTCTCGACATGATTCTCGTGGGACGTCCTCGGCTTCGCCGGGCGGTCTACCTTCCAGTGCGAGTTCCCGAAGATCCCTACCAGCCCCGCACCATGGAAACGAGGTCACTGATCGAAAAGCTGAGACGCCTTCGCGATCGGGTGGCTCATCGTGCAGGGCACGCGGCACTGGCCAATGAAATCCGCGATGAACTTCGAGAAGTCATGCTCGACCGCATGAGCTCCGCCGGCTGTTTGTTTGACGCCTGAGACGGCCCAGCGAACATCCCGTCGGTCCGCCCCCGGGGGTTCTTTCGCCAGACTGCCGCATTCGCTCGGGATTCTTCTCAGCCCACAAAGCGCCGGCCGGCCACACCTCCCAGCACATCTCTCCAAAGAACAGACCGACGCAGCGAAGGTAACTCAGAAGCCCCCTCACTGCGTCGTGAAATGCCAGTTCAGTAAGCTCAGTCTGCCAGAGCGTTTGTGAAATCGGCAATCAGATCGTCAGGATGTTCGATCCCCACGGAAACACGCAGCGTCGAATCGGTGATTCCCGCTTCCCGGCGTGCGGCTTCTGACATGGAAGCATGGCTCATCGAGTCTGGGTATTCGATGAGCGACTCCACACCGCCCAGGGATTCAGCCAGCTGGAACAATTTCAGACGTTCGACGACCCGCTCAACCGCCGGACGTCCGCCGTCGATTTCAAAACTGAGCATCGCACCGAAACCTGTCTGCTGACGCTTGGCCAGTTCGTGCTGCGGATGATCCTCGAGACCGGGGTAGTAGACGTGCTTGATCCGGGCGTGTCCGTCGAGGAACCTCGCCAGGGCCATTGCACCTCGCTGGTGAGCTTCCATACGGGGACCCAGGGTTTTCACGCCGCGGAGCACCAGCCAGGCATCGAAGGGGGAGCAACCGAGGCCCAACGCATTGACGACATAGCTGATTTTTTCAGCATGCTCTTTGGACTTCGTAACGACGCAGCCACCTACCACGTCCGAATGACCATTCAGGTATTTCGTCGTTGAATGCACAACGATATCAACCCCGTGGTCGAAGGGGCGCTGGAAATAGGGAGAAAGGAACGTGTTATCGGCGATCGTGATCGCCCCGGCTTCCCTGGCGACTTTCGCGATCGCCGACATATCGACAATGTTCAGCAGGGGATTGCTGGGGGTTTCGATCCAGACACATTTGGTTTTTGGAGTGATCGCCTTGCGAACTTCCTCGGGATCGCCCATCCGGACAAAGACAAAATCGATTCCCATGCTGCGGAAAACCGCGTCGAACAGACGGTACGTACCGCCATAAATATCGTGGCCGGCGATAATCTGATCGCCGGGCTTGAAAAGGTGCATCGTCGCCGTGATGGCCGACATCCCGGTACATGTGGCTCGGCAGTCGATTCCACCTTCGAGGGCGATAAGGTTTTCTTCGAGAGCACGTCGCGTCGGATTGCCACTGCGCGTGTAGTCAAAACCGCGATGTGTTTTCAGATCGTCCCAGCGAAACGTTGAGGACGGATAGATCGGAGTGGTGGCACTATTGAAAGTTGAGTCTTTATCCACACCTACGTGGACACACTGGGTCTCAAACTGCATGTATAAAATCCTTCAACGGTTCGACGGCACAATTTGGCCGATATGGTAAGGCCGAACTTCGGGAACAACAATCCCGGGGCTGACAATCATCGACACACAGGCATTCGAGATGGTTCATCGCGTCCGATTGCGCGTTCAATGCCTGATCAACCTGGAAAATCGGCTCGGGTGACTCAAAACATCGTGTGACAGTCGCCTCTGATCCGCCGCCACGCTAATCTAGGCACACGAATACTACTCTTTTGACTGATTCTGGAATCTGCTTGTGACAACGCCGACTGCATCGCTTCCGCCGTCATCTGAAATGCAATCACGCCTCGAGTTTGGAATCCGCGTCGCACGCGAGGCCAGCGAACTTATCCTGCGGTACTACCAAGCCACCGATCTGGCCGTGGAGCGTAAGGGGGATTCTAGTCCCGTCACAGAAGCCGACAAGGGAGCCGAACTGCTAATTCGTAAGGAATTGGAGCTCGCCTTTCCGAACGACGCGATCCTTGGCGAAGAGTTTCCCGACAAGGTCGGCACGAGCGGATTTCGCTGGATTCTGGACCCCATCGATGGAACCAAATCCTTCATCCACGGTGTTCCGCTGTTCGGAACCCTCATTGGGGTCGAGTACGACTCGCGCTGCGTCATCGGCGTCGTTCGCTTCCCTGCCCTGAACGAAGTCGTCTATGCCGCGAAAGGGTCAGGCGCCTGGTGGCAGATCGGCGATCGGGAACCCCGACAGGTGCGCGCCTCTGACGTCAACACCTTTGACGAAGCGACGTTCTGTACGACGAACATTACCCGCTGGCAGAAAATCGGCCGTGCCGACACCCTGCAGACGCTGCTGGATTCGGTCAAGCTCGCCCGGGGATGGGGTGACTGCTTCGGTCATATGCTGGTGGCAACTGGCCGTGCCGAACTGATGATCGACCCCTCGATGAATCCCTGGGATGCCGCGGCGCTGCTGCCGATCGTGGAAGAAGCGGGGGCGTGCTTCGTCGACTGGAAGGGCGATTCGACGATTTATGGCGGAAACGGCCTCTCCGTGGTGAACGGCCTCAAGGATCAGGTCCTGGGCCTGCTGAGAAAAACGTACGAGATCGACGGTGAGAACTTCAATACCCTGGAAGAATTCTACGACGAGATCGAGCGGGTCCTGATTCCGGGGGTGACATGGGGTCGTAATCTCGACGCCTTCAACGATCTCCTGCGAGGGGGCATGGGAACTCCTCCCGGCGGGTTTATCCTTCGCTGGAAGAATGCCGCCAAATCCAAGGTTCGACTTGGCTTTGTCGAGACGATCCGTCAGTTGGAAGCGCGACTGAAGAATTGTCACCCCGCCAATCGCTCGTTCGTACAGCAGGACCTGAAACTTGCCCGTTCCGGGCACGGAGCCACCGTCTTCGACTGGTTGGTCGAAGCCATCCGGGATCATGGAGCTGACGGAAAAGAACCTGACGATGGCGTGGAACTCATTCTTGAGTAAATGAACCGAAATTGTCCGACAGGAGTCCGAGCATGGCAGGATGCCAGCGACGCAAATTGGCCACGCTCATTCTGGTGACATTAATTTGTCGCCTGGCATGGGCGGCCAGCCTTGAAACGGGACAGGACGAGGCCTACCACTACCTCTACACGGTTTACCCTGACTGGAGCTACTTCGATCACCCTCCCATGCTGATGGTGGTCGCTCGACTGGGAATTGCTGCTTGCGGAGGATGGCTGCATCCCCTCTCGATTCGACTTGGATTTATTCTGCTGTTTGCAGGCTCAACCTGGGTCATGTACCAGTGGACCAGGCGCTTCTATGGCGAACGCGCGGGGTTCTACGCCGCGCTCGCCCTTAACCTGAGCGCATACTACACGGCCGCAGCAGGAGCGTTCGTACTCCCAGACGGACCGCTCCTGTTCTTCGCATTACTGACGATGCGGGCTGTCAGCGAAGCTCTGATCACCTCTCCAGGCAAACTCCTTCCCTGGGTCTGGGTGGGGCTCGCCTGTGCGGGAGCCATGCTCAGCAAATACCACTCAGTCTTCCTTCCCCTCGGGACGCTGGCTTACGTCCTGGCAACCCCTTCAGCACGCGGGAGCCTCCGAACTCCTGGCCCCTACCTTGCCGCGGCCATTGGTTTTCTCGGACTTGTTCCGGTACTGATCTGGAACTCGCAACATGACTGGGCGTCGTTCGCATTCCAGAGCGCACGTGCTGTGGGACTTCAGTTCCGGCCCGAGGGGTTGGCTCTGATGCTCTTCGGTCCGATGGGATTTCTGTTCCCCTGGATCTGGTACTCATTCGCGCTGATACTGGTGACACGGATCCCCCGACTGAGAAGCGCAACGGGAATCGACCGACTTTTACTGTTCATGGCCCTGCTTCCTCTGGTTCTGTTTACGGCGGTCGCCTGTATCCGACCGATCCTCCCACACTGGCCCCTGATCGGTTTTCTGCCACTGTACCCCCTGGTCGGTGCGGCCTGGGCCGAAAAATCCCTGAGCCAACCGGTCGTGGTTCGTCGCTGGATCATCTTCATGTCGACCGCATTGATCCTCATCGCGGGAGCCTTCCTGACACAAGCCCGCTTCGGACTCGTCCAGTTCCCGTTTCGCGATCCCTGCATCGAAATCAGCGGCTGGGAATCCGTGGGGGAGGAACTGCGAACCCGAGGAATCGTCGATCGCCCCGACACATTCCTGTTTACTGATCGGTGGTACGAGAGTGGCGAGCTGGCATTCGCCGTCCGCAATCGAATTCCCGTTACCTGCTATAAAAAGGGGGACGCACGCGGCTTTGCTTTCTGGAGTCGTCCCGAAGACTGGCTGCACAAGGATGGAATCCTGATTGATTCAGATCGGCGTCCAGACCTGATCGAGGAATACCGCCCCTACTTCCGCGAAGTCGAAGCACTGCCCTCCATTGAAATGAAACGAGGTGGCCGACTTTTCCGTGTCCTCAATGCCTATCTGTGCCGCGATCAGATCCGGCCCTATCCGTACACCTATGTCCGCAAATCTCCAGAGAACTTTGAGCAACGCTTGCCGTAGACTCCACCTCTCCTGTTAGAATTCAATGGCTCTGTGTGCGAGCACTCTCGATTATCGGGTGTTGTAAACATCCCTCTTTGGAAGTGACTCAACAACATCGGCGATTCCTGGCCCTCTTTCAGCAGAAGAGCACCACGAGTCCCTGATGAGTTCGAGTAGCAATCGATCACGGACGCCCATCAATCAAGTCTTAGTCATTCGCAGGTTTCAAGAGAGACTGTCTGGAGTTTGCTCATGAGTGGTCACGAAGAAGCAACGAGTTCAAAAGCGGGCGCCGGGATTCGTCTGGGCACGAAGCGAGAAGACCTGCCTGTGAACAAACTGTTTCGGGCGCTAATCGAATTTAAAGGTTCCGACTTGCACCTTCAGGTCGGTAAGCCGGCCATTCTTCGCGTCAAAGGGACCCTTCAGGCACTCGATATGCCGCCCATCGACGAAGAGAAAATGCGCGAGCTCTGCTGGCCCCTGATGGACGAACGAAACCAGGAAATTTTCAACAACACAGGGGGTGCCGACTTTGCTCACGTCGTCGAGCACAAAGGCGAATCCTGGCGATTCCGCGTGAACCTGTTCATTCAGATGAGCAAAATGGGAATGGTGACTCGTAAGGTCGAGCGCAGCATTCCCAACTTCGAAGGTCTGTTCCTTCCCCCCGTTCTTGAACAACTCTGTGTCTACGACCAGGGGATGGTTCTGCTGGCCGGGGTGACGGGTTCCGGTAAATCGACCACCATCGCGTCGATGCTCGACTGGGTGAATCGCAACCACCGCAAGCACATTCTGACCATCGAAGACCCTGTCGAATTCGTTTATCAGGCCGACAAGTGTCTGATCAATCAGCGAGAGCTGGGCCAGGACGTTTCAGACTTCCATACGGCAATGAAACACGCGGTGCGAGAAGACCCCGATATCATGCTGGTGGGGGAAATGCGAGACCGTGAAACCTTCGAAACGGCAATGCACGCCGCCGAAACCGGGCACCTTGTGTTCGGTACGATTCACGCGTCGTCCGCACCTTCAACCATCGGCCGTATCCTGGACTTGTTCCCCCAGGCCATGCACCGCGCGCTGCGATCGTCCATGGGCTTCAACATGAAGGCGATCGTTGCTCAGAAGCTGCTGCCAACGATCATGGAAAAGCCAACCCGTGTTCCGATCATCGAGATCATGATCTTCAACGGCACGATCCGCAAATTGATCCTGGAAGAACAGGACGAAAAACTTCCCGCCGCCATTCGAATCGGTAAGGACGAAGGGATGCAGCAGTTTAACGACAGCTTGTATCACTTCGTGACGAAAGAGTTTGTCAGCCGCGCGGCCGCCTTCGAAATCAGCCCCAACGTGGAAGAATTGAAGATGATGCTCAAGGGGATCAACGTCAAATCGGCCGGTATTCTCTAGACCGTTGCTGATTGCCATCTCGACCTCGTCACTCTCATCGTGGCGAGGTCTTTTTTTTGACTGGATCAGAACGGAAGGGTGCAACCCCGTTTTGCGTTCGGTGAAACTCTTGATTACAGGGTGTTTTGTGGACTCGCGGTTTGGGGTTCAACTTTGCAGGACATCAGTTGGGGTGTCCATTGCCAGGTGGCGAGGTGATGTTTCTTGGTCCAAGCTCGCATTCGTTTGACCTGTTCATCCCAACGGCGACTGATCACCAAGGCGCGCAGTTGCAACATTTCTTCCGCGTGATGTTCTCGCCAGAAGACGCCGTTTCCTTTCAGCCGCAGGTTGATGACTCGGCGGATACTGCTTTCAATGGCACCGCTTCCCAGGGGGAGACCGCAGCGACGAAATTCGGCATAGTTCAATCGTCCCGCATCCCCG
>NZ_DASWWZ010000473.1:0-5415 GCF_036405755.1 Schlesneria sp. | reverse complement strand
TCCCGCCATTCCAACTGACGACGTTCAGGAGAATTCACACGGACATCAGGCTTCTTGGGTGGGGGGGTGGTGCTCATGGCCGAGTTTTAGCGCATCCCGGAAGGATTGCTACCCTGAACTTCCAAAAAAATCACAACCTCTGCGCGACCGCCCCCCGTGCTTGTGGAATTGTTTTCTGGAACCCGACCGAATCGTGCTGAGTTCAGACGGGTGGCAATTCTTGCTTTTCTACCGGCAAGAACTTCCACCTCAGCCGGCTTACTTCTTCAACTTCTTGTCAAAGTAATCAAACAGTGCCTGGTCTGCTTTCTCGGCATCGGCTCCTTTGAAACCATGACCGGCGCCTTCGAGGGTAAGCAGTTCCGCATCGACCGTGGCGGCTTTGAGTTTGTCGACCAGCCACACCGCCTGTTCGTGGGCGACATACTTGTCTTCGGTGCCATGAATACACAGGGTCGGCGCCGCATTCGGAGTTACCCAGTAGAGCGGGCTGCCGTGAATGTGCAGCGCTCGTTTTGTTTCGAGGTTACCACCGAACCATAATGGCAGCACCTCATGTGCATCGACACTCTTGCCGTAGGATTGGGTGAAATCGCTGGGACCGTAAACATTGACCACGCACGCGACAGTGCTTAATTGCTCAGGATTCCCGCCGTCTCCTTCGAACTGGGGGACATGGGCTGTCACCGCCAGGAACTGAGCGAGGTGCCCCCCCGCCGAGCCTCCCGTCACGCCAATCCGCTCGGGATCAACATGGTACTTTTTGGCGTTGGCTCGCATCCAGCGAACAGCCGCCTTCGTATCATGGACGGCGGCGGGGAACTGGTACTTCGGTGCGAGACGATAAGTGATTGTCGCAGCCACATATCCCCGTTCGGCAAGTCGTACACAGAGTGTGTCGTAGCCATCTCGTTTCCCCGCACGAAATCCGCCCCCATGAATGCAGATGACGGCAGGGAAGGGGCCTTCCCCCAATTTGGGCCGGGCGAGATTGAGCTGCAGGTGCTGATTGTCAGGATTTGAGTATTCGATCCCTTCTTCCCAGACTACGGTGTCGGGCACAGGGGGAGCTGCCAGAACCGGGGGGCCAGCAACGAGAAACAGCCCCAGCAGGCGAACAATCCACGTACGTCTCATCAGCAGATTCCTTCAGAAGCGAGTGCGAAAAGGAGAGAACCAGTTACAGAGCGAGGACATCCAGCCCCCGTTGTCCGATCTCAAGCAGCCATACTACCCTTCTTCCAGGACTTTTTCCCTCGGCGAGACCAGACCCGGGGTGACGAGAAAGGGACCTTATCAACCTGTGGACTGAGGAATCGCTCTCTCGTTTTCGGGAATGTTGCTTCCGGAGCCCGTTACCGCCTCAGTCAGACTCGACACGTGCTCGGCTTCTGCTCAAAATGCACGGGCCAGATTCTTGTAGGTGGCTCAACTACTGCAATGTTGGCGTCGCTGCCGACTTCGAATGGGAGAGACTTGTCGATGACCGCACATGCTGAACACCACGCTCCTGAATCGCCCCACCTGACCGGCAGCTCTGATCCCCGTCTTGCCCTCGCGGCAGCGTTGAAGTTCGAACCCTCTGAATTGCACGACTTTGAAGCGGCAGACAAGGCAGCGGGCCAGATGATGGGAAAACTGCTGGGATTGCTGTTCTGCATCCTGCTTTTCCTGATGACGGGTGTCAACATCTGGATGATGTCCAACAGTTCGACGATCCATGACACTGATCCACAGGCATTCATCAATAGCGACTCAGGCGAACAACACGCAGCTCCACAGCACTAGACCAACAGAGGAAGCTGGTTCCACCGCATAGCCTCTCTACGTAGGGAGGCTGTTTCTACATAGGGAGGCTGTTTCTACATAGGGAGGCTGTTTCTGCGCGATTTGCCCCCCCCTCAGTCGCAAAACTGTCGTCAACACGAAATTTTACTCGTCGAAGTTTTGCCCGCACCGTGGAAGTACTGCCCGGCACCGTAGCAGATGCGTACTCAACAGAGACCTGCGGTGAACCTGACTCTTATCCGGCATCCGAACGCATCCCCAAGTGAGCTGGGATGGAGTATCAGGGCAGTGCAGAGGGCCGATTCTTCCCCGAGCAGGACACGCCCGCGCTCTTTCAACGAGATTCTCGGCGGGAAATTCCGATCGCTTGCTTAGCGACTGGAACTGACCTCATTGGGCGTCGGGCGATACATGTTCGCGAGCGATTTCTGCCCAGGGACCTCGATCGTCGAAGTCGAGATACCGTCGCCAGTGCTGTACAGCGGCTTCGGGCTGGCCCAGTTGTTCCAAAACCCCCGCTAGATGGAAGTGAACTTCCGGGCAGTCGGGATGCAGGTCCAGGGCGATCTGGAAGGCTGCCTGTGCACCGGCGAGATCCCCGATTTCTGACAGCACACAACCGAGCTGCGTCCATGCTTCGAGGAAGTCGTGGTCGATCTCCACTGCCATGTAATAGCGCTCAATCGCCCCGTCTGGCTTTTTCAAGCGGTACAAAACATCGGCGATATGAAAATGAAACAGGGGATTGTTCGACTCTCCAATCGTGGCCATTCGCATGGCCTCAAGAGCCGATTCCAGTTCGTTCGCCTCGGCCAGACGGCAGCCTTCGTAGAACCATTCATCGACGGTCCAATGCTGCCGATCAACATTTCCGACCACGGGAGCAGGGTGGAGCGGCAGAATCGAGTGCTCGTCAGAGGGCTCATCTTCCGGGGAAGGGGGATCAAAATCAAAAATTCGCTGCCCGGTCGTCTCGACCAATCCCGAATCGTCCCGAAAGACAAGTCCTCCCATCCCACGGGACATCACTTCCAGTTGGGCGAGTGGCTTGACGACATCAGGCCACAGGGTGTGCAACCGCTGCAGACTTGCCGCGATCTGTTCTGACCGAACCCCTGACGCTGCGAGTTTGCTGAGTCGCCGGGCATTGGCGACTTCTTCAAAATCGAAGTAGGGGAGGCGATAGACTTTTTTAACAGAGGTGATGAGTCCCGCACGCTCCCACCGACGGATGTCATGCACAGAGACATTCAGGAGCTGACACAACATGGCGGGAGTGTAGAGCTGATGCGTTTTTCGCTCGACGGGTTCGATTCCCAGCAGCTTGAGCCATTCCGATTCTGAGACAATTCGAATGGGCTCGCCCTTATCGTGCAGTTGTCGAGCCTGTTCGAGCTTCACAGAAGGGAGGCCGTCGGGTTCCAGCGGCCATCCCTCTTCACCCACCACAAGAATTGAGGTTTGCTGACCCACATGCTGCATCGCCGTACCACCGTGCTGCTCAACCATTTCCATCGCCTGGCGATGCGTCATGGAAGCAAGCGTTCCGGTGAACGCGACACGCTCACCACTTAAAATGGGTGAACTTTGCAGGGACGGAACAACTTCGGCCGATGGATCTGGCATCGTAGGTCGCAGGTATCCAACTGAAAGAGTAGCAAGTTGACATCGATCCCGATTATAACGTAAGGCAGGCATTCGTGTCGCTTCGCCGCATGGTGGAGTGATTGATTCGCGAACCGGACAGCCTTTATCAGCACCAATTTCCGCTTCGACGGAATCGAGCAGGGGGGGAACGGTCCAGGATCATCACCTTCACCGGTGTTTGCCGGTTGGTGGGTCAATGCCGTTACCTGCGGGCATTTTTTCCGCGAGATGAGACGTGCAGGACGCACAACCGCTGAGGTCATCCCCAACAGCGAGAAGACTCAGCACGGGAAAAATCTCCACGACAAATGTTTCGCCCGAAAGGGGTACGAGCCAGCGAGAAAATGCCTTACGGGGGAAATTCAACCTCTTGCGACGACTCGGCGATCAGATCGAAGTGTCTATCATTCAGCATCAACCCCAGCCTTTCAACTTCGCCTATTTTTCCTCGGAGTCTATTGAAAATGTCCGCGTTGCAAACCGCCGATCCTGCCCTTTGGTCTGCCCTCCAGAAGGAACGGACGCGACAGCAAGAAGGTCTCGAACTGATCGCTTCGGAAAATTACACTAGTGCAGCCATTCTGGAAGCGGCAGGAACAATCCTGACGAATAAGTACGCCGAGGGATACCCCGGTCGCCGCTATTACGGTGGCTGTGAATATGTCGACATCGTCGAAAGCCTGGCCATTGAGCGTGCCAAGCAGCTCTTCGGGGCTCAGTACGCCAATGTGCAGCCCCACGCCGGTTCTCAGGCGAATATGTCGGTCTACCAGACGGTCCTGAAACCTGGCGATACTTTCCTGGCGATGAATCTGGCAATGGGTGGCCATCTGACCCACGGGATGGGCCTCAATTTTTCCGGCCAGCTTTACCAGCCTATCGCCTACGGGGTTCGCGAGTCAGATCACCGGATCGACTTTGATCAGGTTGCCAAGCTGGCGCGGGAGCATCGCCCCAAGTTGATCGTCGCGGGTGCCAGCGCCTATCCACGGGAAATCGACCACGCCAAGTTCGCCGAAATCGCCAGGGAAGTCGGAGCCAAGCTCTGGGTCGACATGGCTCACTACGCCGGCCTCGTCGCTGCGGGACTTCACAACAGCCCCGTCCCCGTGGCAGATTTCGTCACCAGCACCTCGCACAAGACGCTGCGTGGTCCACGTTCGGGCTTCGTGCTTTGCAAGGAAGAATACGGCAAGGACATCGACAAGGCCGTCTTCCCAGGTCTGCAGGGGGGCCCCCTCATGCACATCATCGCCGCCAAAGCGATCTGCTTCCAGGAAGCAATGCAGCCGTCCTTCAAGGAATACGGCAAGCAGATTATCGCCAACGCGAAAGCACTGGCAGAGAGCCTGATGTCCGGGGGAATCAAGCTGGCCAGCGGTGGTACTGACAACCACCTCATGCTTTGTGATGTCACGTCGATCGGACTGACCGGCAAGATCGCCGAGAAGGCCCTCGATGCCGCTGGAATCACCGTTAACAAGAACATGATCCCCTACGACCAGCGTAAGGCCCTCGACCCTAGCGGAATTCGCATCGGAACGGCGGCACTGACCACTCGCGGGATGCGTCAGGATGAGATGAAGAAAGTCGGGGCGTGGATCCTGAGGGTGCTCAAGAGTCCTGAAGATACCGCCGTGATTGCAGCCGTTAAGGGTGAGATCGGCGAATTCACAAAGGCATTCCCCGTTCCCGGGATCGCCTGATCCCGTCCGCCGCCATGGTCGTGATTCCGCAACCTGACGGCGCGGCGTCACCCTGGGGCAGAGCAGTTCCTGGCGAAGGGCCGCCACGTCGGCCCTCGCTCAGTTGCTGAGTGAGGATTGATTTACACGACGATTAATCGGGTAGGAGGAGGGGTTACCCCCTCCGTCCTCCCACACCACCGGACGTACTCATCGTATCCGGCGGTTTCTAAGATGGTTGTAAATCGGCGTGCCTTTGGGTCAGGAAGACGAGGCCGAGACGATGGAACCAGTC
>NZ_DASWWZ010000472.1:0-5495 GCF_036405755.1 Schlesneria sp. | reverse complement strand
ACGTAGATCTCGTAAGGGGGCTGTTCCTGTTTGACGAGCCCGACAAAATTGCGGATCTTCCGTTTGAGGCAGACATCGGTGACCAGTCCCTGGCCGGTTTCTGCGTCCACGCGAGGCAGATTTCCTGCATCAGGATCGCCGTTGGGATTACCGTCTTTGACATCGAAGAGATAAACAAAGTCGTAGCGCGATTTCATGAGTGTCGGTTCCTGAGAAGTGATGTAACAGATGGGTCAAATCAGATGACAGCAAAGAGGGCATCCGGCTCTGCCTTCTCTTTGCGGATGAAAAAATCCTGTCGCTGGTGGTAATAGCCAATGGCGAACAGCCCCTGATCCTGCAGATTCAGATGGCCGGGAAACTTTTGCAGCTTGCCGACAATTTCCTGAAATCGCTTTTCGTGAAAGAGCCGCTTTCCCTTTTCCAGCTTGCCAAGGTGGTGCTGGCTGAGACGAATCAGCCGGGGGAAGACTGCGGCAGGGGTTGCAGACGCAGACCCGAAGTAGCGATCCTTGATCGTGTCGTTAATTCCAGGAAGTGCGTCCTCCTGTGTTTTTTCCAGTTCTGCGAACAGGCGTCCCAGACAGTAGGCAACGTCCTCGCGATTCGTATCCAGCGCCATGGCAATCTCCTGAATGGGTGAAGAATTCAATCTGAACTGGCGATTAAGACAGGCTTTAATTGGGGCAACCCGCAGATACCTCAACTCACGGTCAGCACGGACCCGACGAATCAACGCGGCGAGCAGCATCTGGGGATAAGCTTGACCGCTCAGAATCGATCGCATCAGCGCACCGCTCAATTGCGGTGGAATGTCCTTTGAGTCGCGAACGGTCTCGCGCAGGATCTGCCAGGGGCTGATAAAGTCGGGCTCGCTCTCTCGATGCTGCAGCGAAAGGTCGACGAAGTGTTGCTGAAGGTTGGCGACAATCTCACCGAGTGAGCTGACTCGCCAGAACCGGACCGAGATGCGGGCCGCGTTCGGCGAAAGCCCGAGAATATAAAACGGAGTCTCCTTGTCTCCGAGTTCCGCCGGATACTTTCCCTGGGCGATCAGATGGAGAATATTCTGCAGTTTGTTCAGCAGTCCCTCGTCTTCTGGTGGGGGATTGCCCAGTACCAACCCGAAGATATTCTCCATGGGTGTGGGCTTTTCGGTCCAGAAGACGGTCGTGGCGTCCCCGATCTGGACTCGTCGACTTCGATCGGCCAGCAGACTGTTGAGTGCGGTGCAGTATTGAAAGGCAGCCGTTTCGCTCACCGGGGCATTTCGTGATTGCTCCTTCCCATAGGATTCAAAAGCGTCCAGATTGAATGAGACGATTGCGGCGCCGGAAGACTGGGCGCCGGAGACCCCCTTAATCTTGGGATCATGCAGTCGAGCGATTGGAGCTTTTCGACCGGTCACCAGACACTGTCCCAGTTCCCCTTCTGTAGAGGTGGTCGCCTGCTGGAGTTGGTCCCGCCACCATTGCCGAACGGAGTCGACTTCGTGTACGAACTGACTTTTCCCCCGGATGCGAAAGAGGCCAAATCCAGTCCCGATCTCGACAAGTCCGGGATGTTCGACGGACTGTGCAGGATCCCACTTTTCGAGAAAGCGGCAGACGGCACTGAACTGCGGATCTTGAATCGTCTGCTCTAATTCAAGGTGACGCTGGCGGAATGCTTCGAACGCCTGGCGAGTTCGTTCCGGCTTGGGGTCGTCAGGCTTAAACCCCAGCATGTAGGCGGGATTGTCCCACAGAAAACAGGGATTGATCCCCGATCCTGACGGCTTTGAATCTCCGCAAACCAGCAGTGACGGAGCGACCTTTTTCTTGCCGTCACCGGTCCTGAGATCCTCGATCCCGTGCAACGACCCATCCGGATCGAGAACCGCCGCGTAGGAGATTTTCTGTCGGCTGAATCCTGCGGGCGCGATATCGGAATCGGGCTCACTGGCCAATCGCTCGTAGTAGTTATTGAGTGCTTGAAGAATCATGAATGCACCTCCTGCAGCGCCGATTGAAGGGGAGGAACGTCGATCACACCGTCGTGCATGCGGGCACGAAAGAAGTGGGGCAGGGTGTCACGACGCTCACCGGTATGGCCACAGATCGTGTCCGACGCCTTCCCGGTAGCAGGTCGAAACTCGATATCGTGCAGGAGGTAGCCCAGGTCTTGCTCACCTGTGAGGGGGGACGTGGGAATTGAGCCATCGATCCACTCGAAGTCACAGGGAAACTCGCGGCATCCCAGATAGGGGTGGTGGAAATACTGACCCCGTTCCGCACGGCGTTTGAAGATGTTGTAGTGCTTTTCGATGGGATCGCTGGGGTCCAGAATTTCAAACCGCGCTTCGATGGCATACGCCACGTCCGTGAGGATGGTCGCTGCACGTTGTTGCCGCGTCTCTTCGATAAAGAGCGACAGTGGCTCGGTCGACCTTCCCGCCATGGCCTGTCGGGCATTGGATGCCGAGGCCTTGGAGGAAACTTCATTCCGGCGCAGATTCGTGAAGCGGATCGGCTTCAGGACGTGCAGCCGCTCGACGACCCACCGGACTTGAGGCTTCCAGTAGATCGCTTCCAGCACCCCCCGCGCAGCGGACGGAGTAATAACGTCGTAGCTGACACGCTCGACCTTCATTTCCGGGCGAGTGAAGCAGGCGTAGTCCGCCCAGACTTTTAAGCGAATTGGCGACATGATCGTCCGATGCTCCTTAACTAAGGTTTTGAAACACAAATGAAGTTTGGAAATGACGCCAGTCGTAACGCTTCGGTGCGTGCAGTTTTTTTGAGAGGAACTTTTGATTTTTCACGACGAAATCTTCCGGCAGTATGCCACTGCTTCGGAGTCCTGGCAGAAGCAGTGTCTTCGTATCGTTGATGCATGACAGTCCACGACATGTTCGAGGTCATTACTGGAGCGACATCCTGAATTCCGTTCGCGAAAAGCAATGGCGGATGGCGACTAACAGAGTTGCATGTGACAAATAACCGATCTTTCGCTCACCCCTCCTTCGAATGTTCAAGCGATCCACTCGGACGGCTCCACGAACCCTGGGCGGTCGATGCGAATGCCCAACTTCTTGTCATAGGCACTCACGTTAATCAGCGCCGGGTACTGGCCATGGATCAGTTCGATGTCCGGAGCCATCGCTTGATAGAGGTGTTCGTAAAGCGTGACAGAATAGCGTTGGAGTTGGCGGAGGAGTTTTCGATCAGGGCCATCCATCCTCAGTCGCTGAATGAGATCCTGGCCGACGCACCCATACGGAACGAACACCGTCCTTCCCTGTTCTTCGATCAATCGAAGTCGATCTGCGGCGTTGCGGAAGTCGGCTGAAAATTCGGTGGTCGGACAGGGGAAGCATTTCATCACCCCTTCTTCCGGTGTCTTGTCCCAGCGGTTGGGTCCGGAGCGTTTCCAGTAATGAAGCTCAAAGTAGGCGCGGATGGCCTCTGGACTCAGAACGTCCTCTTCAAAGGCCGGAATAATTTCACTCGCCGACATCGCAGTCGAACGGAGGTATCCCTGAAGAGTCACCTCCTGAGGGTCGAAGACAAAGACAGTTCCGATCTCGGATCTCCCTTCCCTGTTGCAGCGACCCGCCGCCTGAGCAATCGAATCGAGACCCGACAACGCACGAAAGACGACCGGGAAATCCACATCGACGCCCGCCTCGATCAGTTGCGTTGAAATGACGCGGCACACCTGTCCCCGTTGAAGTCGCTGCCGGATCTCAGCGATCGTGTCGGAGCGATGCTGACCGCACATGAGTGTGCTGAGGTGATAGAGTCCGCCCCTTTCCCCCAGGGATGCGAGGTCGCGGTAGAGCTTAGCAGCAAGTCCGCGCGTGTTGACGATCATCAGGAACGATTTCTGTTCCTGCATCCGTGCCACAAGTTCCTGATTAGTGACCTTTCCTGGAACAATCTTGTTTTCCCGAGAACACGGTTCGCCAATGACGCGAACCTGAACCCGTTTCATCTGGGCCGCAAGCTGCGCGGGATCAGGGATGATTTCCCTGACGTCGGGAAGTCCCATCGTGAACTGGTCCCGGTAATGAATGGCAGGTTGTGTCGCGGTACATAAGACAATCGTGCAGCCGTATCCGCGGACAAGCTCCTGCAGTGCTGCGAGACAGGGCCGAAGCCGATCCACTGGCAACGTCTGGGCTTCATCGAGGATGATGACGCTGTTGACGAGGTTGTGCAGCTTGCGACAGCGGGAAGTTTTCGCGGCGAACAGTGACTCGAAAAGTTGAACATTGGTCGTGACGACGAGTGGTGCATCCCAGTTCTCGGTCGCCAGGCGGGAGCGCGGCGATTCACGTTGATCCTCCGGATCCACATTGGAATGGTGCTCCAGAACGATCTCGTCGCTCAACGACTGGAAAACCTGCCGGAAGACATCGGCTGTCTGCTCGATAATACTCGTAAACGGAATGGCGTAGACGATTCTCGACTTGCCGTGCTGGATCGCATGTTCCAGGGCGAAAGCGAGCGACGACAACGTCTTGCCTCCCCCGGTGGGAACGGTGAGAGAAAACATTCCGGGGGGCTTCGCCGCTGCATCACGGCAAGCTGTCAGAACCTGCTGCCGACATGTTGAGACGGTCCCTGGTGCGGCATGGGACAGCTTCTTTTCCAGTTCCGCATCAAGCGTTCCCTTCATGATCATGAACGAAGGAAGATGCCCTGACGCACGACGCTCCGATTTTTCCCGATCACAAAATTCCTCAGTGGCCAGAAAGTCGGCATCAACCAGACACGAAAAGAGCATGCGTGTAAAGAACGCGTACCGGAACCCTAGAATATCACGGGTGTCCTTCGAAGCCTGCATTTCGAGCGGTTCGAGCTCGCACACAGGACGGAGGATTTCATCTGGCACAGCGACACAAGCGGGAACCTTCTTTCTCAGTCGCTCAAACAGACTGGAATCTCCGCCACTGGCATTTGCCAGACCAGCGTGATGTCCTGCGATCACATAGGCGAGGATTTGGCCATTTCCGCCCAACTGCTTCGCCGCGAGCTGGGCACCCGCAGTGGAATGGTCAACTCGGTTGAACTGTTCAAGGTGAGCTTCAAAGCCATTGGCGGTGAGTAAGTAGTCCTGGAAGGCATCGCTATACTTTCCGAGATCATGCCAGAGTCCGGCAAGCCGGCCCCAGTTCTCCGCCTGAAAGGACTTTGCGAACGCAGCACAACGGTCACTCACGCGCTGAATATGATCACTTAGTAGCTCCCAGCGGGTATCTGCGTCACCTTGAACACTATGCCCATAATAGGTCCTCTGTTTCTTATCCAGGTGGTTCATAGGAAACGACCGTACACATCCTAAAACCGACTGTCAAACGAATTGCTTTGCTATTAGATGAGAAGGCGATGTGGATTGTTTATTCGTCGGCGGAGGGACGTGTAGTGGTCAGATCAACCGGAAGCTAATTAGGACTTCGGGATCGAAACGGTCTACTCTTGATTGCCTCGCGTGCCCAGTTCACCGGCCAG
>NZ_DASWWZ010000471.1:0-12002 GCF_036405755.1 Schlesneria sp. | reverse complement strand
TTGGGAGCGCCGAGCCGTTGGGCTTCGCGGACCAGCCAAATGGAGATTCCTCCACTCACGAAGTCGCCGATTCCGGGGACAAGTCCGATCAGGGCATCCAGGCCGAACTGGATGTTCGTTCCTGGCAGTTTGAACTGTCCGTCCAGAAGTTCAGCAATCGCCTGAAGTTGCTGAATCCGCTGTTGACGCTCCGAATTCGAGATGACCTCGGGTTCAACAGTCGCTTTTTTCGTAGTCGGACTGATCACCTCGACTTGCGTCGAGGGACGCCGATTGATCACAAAAGGGTTCAGAGTTGTCATAGTCGTTTTCCTTCACCGTGAGCGAGGGACGCCGAATCTCTGCGGGGCCGTGTCCGCAAGCAAACTGACTGACAAACTGCCAATGCAATGCCAAACCGCATAAAACCGCGACATGCCAGATTTCGTGCGAACCAATCCAGCCAGGAACGAGCGCCGGATCGCGGCGGATCAGGACAATCGCTCCGATGGTGTAGGCGAGTCCCGAGAGGACGGCGGGTTTCACGAATTTCCAGCCATAACGCCGCCAGAGGACGATTGCGGAAAACACGCTGCCCCAGCCGAACAGCAGAAAGAATGCGATTCCCGTCACCCCGGGCGACGTCCCGCAGAACAATAATCGCCAGAGTATTCCGGTGATGGCGACGAACCAGATCAGTACCAGCGCTCCCCAGCGCGCAAGGCCAGTGAAAAGGATCGTATGAACGGGAGTCATACTCCCTGCAATCAGGAGAAATACGGCGGCCACGTCAGCCCGCAAGAAGAATTCTCTGAGGGGACCGGGCCAGAAAATATGGTAGGTCCCGCTGAGAAGTAAGAGGATCACTGTTGCGATCCCAAACGTGGCGAGGCCGGCGACCCGGACAGGATCACCTCGGCCTTGCCTGATCAAGGGGATCGTTAATCCCGCAAAGACGCCTGCGCCCAGGTAATGACTCAGAGAACAAAATGGCTCACGAACTCCCAGCCAGGGCCAGACGTCGATCGGGTGGATATCGGGTGTCAGACTGACGTCTCCTTGTGCATCTCCGCTTCAACAGCCGATCATTGCGATCACGATCACATTAATGGTCGGGGCCCGGACTCTGACGCCATTCTGTCGCCTGGCCCGACTTCTTCAGTGTCATTCTGGCAGTTCGTACGGCTTGCGGTACTGGCTCCTCAGCCATTGGTTGGCTGATTCATTGTTGGTGAATCGTTCCGTGCTGGCGTCCCATTCCAAAAAGGATTTGGTTCTGTGGGCGATATTGGCGATGAGTGCCGCTGAGGTGCACCGATGTCCGTATTCGATATCGCAAGGAGGCAACTGCCGCGTCTTGACGCTGTCGAGGAACGTGCGGGCATGGTCCGCATCGCGAACCACCCCTGCGGCCTTCTGCGGTTCGATGACAGGCGCCTCGCCGACGCGCCATTTTTCCAGATGGCGTCCGATGGGGGAACGGACCGCGAACTCATTCGGAGCGAGTTTGTCGGGCACAATCTCAAACCCGTGGGTGCTGAAATACATGGTTCCCTTCGTGCCGCGGAACTCGATTTCGCACGGCTGACCGCTCGGAGATGCTCCGTTGGCGTTGATCTGGGTGAACATGACGAGAGTGTCGCTGGGGTAATGCCAGACGACTTCCATGGTGTCGGGAATGTCGCGGTTGTCGAAGTTGGCAAACTTTCCGCCCATCGCCATGACGGCAAGAGGAGCGTCGACTCCCAGTGAACGATGAATCTGTGCGAGATAATGCACACCCATATTCGTCAGTTGTCCGCCCGAAAAATCAGAGAACCAGCGGAAACGGTAGAAAGTTCGATTCTTGTTGTATTTGCGTTTCCTGGCGGGGCCCGTCCATGCGTCCCAGTCGAAGTCCTGTGGTGGTTCTTCGTCGGGAGGATTACCGATTCCCTTGGGCCATTCGTTCTGGACGTGGAAGCATCTGACAACCGTCACTTTGCCGATGGCTCCGTCGCGGATCAGCTCTGCGGCGACCCGGCAATGCTCGGAGGACAGACGCTGAATTCCGACCTGGGCAATCCGATGATTCTCGCGAGCCGCCTTCACCATGGCCCGTCCCTCATTGACGTAGAGTGACGCAGGCTTTTCGACGTAGACATCTTTGCCGGCCTGGCACGCGTGAATCATCTGAAGTGCATGCCAGTGGTCTGGGGTGGCAACGACCACGGCGTCGATGTCGTTTCGGTCCAGCAATTTTCGATAGTCGGTGAACTGTTCGGGACGGGTGCCGATCCGGCCCGCAGCGTACTCGCGATACGGCTCGTGCAGATCACATAAGGCAACAACCTCACAATCCTGCTGAGCGAGAAAACCGCTGAGGACCTGATCACCCCGGTTGCCCAGTCCAATGAATCCGACTCGCACCCGTTCATTCGCACCGAAAACGCGTTGCGAACTGGCAGCCGTCGCGACGGCCGCAGCGATCGTGGTTTTAGCAAACGTTCGACGGGAGATCCCAGACATCGATTGATCCTTAACCGAAGGAATAGAGACACTCGAAAATCGACATGACGTTAACACGAATGAGAGATCGCTGATGCCAGTTTCCCTTGGCCTGCAACCTTTTCCAATACTGATCTGACGAGATTTGCCCACAGCAACCGTTTCGGCGTCGGTCTCGTCTCGTTGCATCCGTCCGGGGACCGCGAGCGGGCGAATGAAGAGATGGCAATGGACGCGTCCTTTTCGCCGTCACTCCATTCGGAGCCTCATACGAGTGAGGGAGCTCGACCTGTAAGTGACGGAAGTAAACCCGGCAGCGGTTGCGGGTTTTCAATGCCCCCGCCTCCGCGACTGCACACGGTTATTCCTTGTCTTGGGCTGGTTGGGCCAGGTGTTTGTCGAACCAATCTGCCAGCGTCAGCAGATCCTTGCCGATGTCGGCCCATCCGTGCCCCTGTCCCTTTTTGACCACGAGTTCACAGGGGACGTCATTTTCCTTGAGTTTTTCGATGATGATTTCGGCTTGCTGAATGGGAACCAGGAAGTCCGCATCGCCGTGAACGATCAGTGTGGGGGCATCGTCCTTGGAGACGTGGTTGACCGGCGAAATTGATTTACCGATCTCGATAATGCGATCTTCGTCGGTGATCGGGATAAAGGCCTTTTTCGCCTCGTCATAGACGTGAAAATCGAAGGGGGCGCGGAAGTCCTTGAGAATTCCTCGTCCGAGTGCGTTTTCCCCCGGTTTGCCGTAGTTCAGAAAATCGGTTGGCGGAAAGAAGCAGGCGACGGCCTGGACGCGACTTGATTCGCGTTCGACCGGATCTGTCGCGGCGGAATTTCCCTCAGTTCCTGCTGTACCGATCATCAATGAAATGTGGCCACCGGCAGAAGCTCCGCAGATCCCGATTCGATTGGGATCGATCTTGTATTCGGCGGCTCGACTGCGAATGAACCGAATCGAGCGGTTCATGTCTTCGAGGACTTCAGGGATCGTGAACTTGGGCTGGCTGCCATGCACGACCGTGAAGACGGTGTAGCCCCGTTTCAAAAATTCATTGATGAAGCCGAGGTTGATATGGTCGTGAGACGAATACCATCCGCCACTTACCACAAAGACAATGGCTGCCCCCTTGCCCGGCTTTCCCTCGTTGGACTTGGGGCTGAAGACATCCAGGGTCAGGGCTGTGCCGAACTTGCGGCCGTAGATCACGTCCTCTTGTCTCGTATGTGGTTCCTGCGCAAACAGCGCGGGCGATATCCATTGCAGTACGACGGTCAGGCACAATCCAAGGTTGAGAAACTGCTTCATCAATAGCTCCCTGCAGGTCTTTGGGATACGAGGCAAAATCAGCGACGATCGGCAGACGCAACGCATTCAGGTCCGTTGCCTAAGCTACCCCGAATTCCGCCGGTTCCGCAAACCAATGATCGGGACTGATCTGTCGAATTTAAGGCGCTTCGCTTCGGTCCAATTGTTCCGCACCGGGTCGACTCCGATGCCCCCGGCCGCACTATCAGTCAGCCGTTGTCGTGAGCCGGAGGTCGCTGCGACGCAGAAGAACTTCGTCGCTGGCTGAATGCAATGCACGAGACGACTGCGGACCTAGCCGGTTTACAACCACGATTGGCGGTCCGGGAATGACATGGGCAAGCCTTAGGGGACAGGGCAGCGCACGAATGCTCAAACGAAGCCGACACGTCTCAGGAGATGGGCGGGACAGAATCGTGGGGTTGCTGTTTACCTCGCCCCTGCGAAATCGACCTGTCGACGGAGTGAGTCGCCATTCCGTTTTGAACCTTTTCGACCTGTGTTGTTTCGGATTTCTGAAGCTTTTCCGGACAAAATGGATCACGGACAGAATGGTGGAATACCCTGCTTTGACCGAGCGAATTCACGGTTTGGAAGTTTTCATAAATAATTCTGAAAAATTCGGTGGCCGATTCGGACGACCGGTCTAGACTCAGAACGTGTTCGGAAAGAAATGAGTCGCACAACCCGAGACGGCTTCAAAAGGTCACCGGGATGGAGCACAAAGGCATTAAGCCTTCATTGATTTCAAGATCAATCCCGTGAGTGATGACTCCCGGGAGCGCATCCAGCGAAGACAACGACCTCTGTGTCGTTCGCTGAGCATGCGACGCTCGATCTGGTTTACGGTCCTGAACTCTGGTCGTGAATCGAATCTGTTTGCGTTCGGGATCATCGTCCGTCTTGTGTGCCCTGGCCTCATGTGAAGGCCCGGCGTGCGCTTTGTGCGTTGTTGCTATGTCGTGTTGTTAACGATTTGAACTTTCAATCTTTGTGACGGAATTCGGTGGCTGATGCTGCAGCACCCGAAATTGACAGTCACCAATAAATCCAGGAAGGGCCTGCAAATGTTGAACTGGAAGAATCTCGCGACGCTGTCCGCTCTGTATGCCTTCGGGGCCTCTCAAGCTCAGGCGGAAGTTGTTCTGGAGCTTGCTCCACGAATTCAATTCGCAGAGATCACTCCAGACGGTGTTCAATCAAAAGCAGCTCTCTCGACCGCGACGGTGGTTGGGTTTGATCTGGAATACCGTGCTGCCCAGTTCCCAAACGCGGCCGAATTGCTCGCTAATGATCTGCACGATGCGAAGCTGGTTCCTGAAAAAGAAATTCTGAGTCCCCGTGGACCACGCAAGAGTGCGATGCCTGCTTTCGACTACACGAAAGGTGGCCTGGGATTCAAAGAGACCGGTCGGTCTGTCACCCAGTTGGCTGCCGTGTCGCCAATCCCACCGGCTGGTTCGGAGAGTGAGCCAGTCTCGATGTTCGGACAGTTCGCTCAACGCTGGAAGAATTCTCCCAGCAGCGAATTGAGTGGAAGTCACGCGAGTGCGGGTGAGCAAGGAGCGACTGATCTGTCCCAAGCCGCGGTGAAGTCTTCGGGGATGCCGCTGATTGGCTACGGGGCCGCGAGTGCGTCGCTGATGGGTGTCGCAGTTGGAATGCGACGACGATGGCTGGGGAAGCGAGTTGCTGAATAGTGGTGAGTGGTCTGACCTTTCGTCCGGCGACGCACAGTCGGGACGGTGCACGATCCCGAAATCTCAAACAGGGATCGTGCAATGAGTGAGACGTGACCGGGCCTTCCACCAAATGTGGGATGCCCGGGTAAACGTCTTTGATCGCTGCGCTGATCGAAGCCGGGGGCTCGACCGTGATTCGCTCAGACGCCGAATGGTAACGGGATGTGCCAGGGTTAACGAGCCTGATTGGGGTTCGATGCTCGATCGTTTAGGAAGACTCGGAAAGCATTGGGAGTTCCGAGAATGTTCGACAGGTGTTGCTGGTAAGGTAGAGCTCTATGATGTTGAAAAAAACTCTTCTCGTTGCATTGATGGCCGTGGTTGCGGTGTTGCAGAACGGTCAGGCCGATGCTGGCATCGTCAGCTATTCGGCCACCGTGTCTCCGCAGCCGACGTCGTTTGAAGAGATGGTGTCGCTGCAAAAGTTTGATTCGTCACTGGGAACGTTGACGGGGGTGACGGTGTCATTCAGTGCCGACGTCAATGTCGTCGTCTCGGTCGCGAATTTCACCGGCAAGAGTCAGGGATTCACCAACGCTCAGGCAGCAGTTCCGTTCAGCGTGATTGCTCCCGATGGGTCATCGGTATCGGGAACTGCGACCGCTTTCTTCGGTTCCGGAACCGTTGCGTCAGGAATTGGCCCGTACAACTTCCCAGGCACCCCGACTCACACCACGGGGCAGTATACTGTTGCCTCATCCAACTGGTCTGATTTTATCGGCACTGGGGTGGCTTACGCCGATTTCAAGTTTGTTGGGAGCGAAGGTACGTTCAATGGAACTGCTGCCAATGGCGTCTACTTCGGGGGAAACGCGATCGCCAGCGGTGAGATTACGATCACCTACGAGTACACGTCAGTTCCCGAACCGTCAACTTTTGCACTCGGTGCGACGGGACTGGCCGCCGCGGGGTTTGGATTTGCCCGACGGCGACGACAGACGCAAGCTGTCTGATTGACACTTGCGCTGAATGAGCGCGGACCTCGGGATCGACGTTGTCGCTCACGTTCCGATTTTTTTCGATTGCCACTGCATCGGATATTAACGTTGCAGTGGCATCTTGCGTTTCCTCTGCGATGTGAATGCATTGCGCTGACACTACGCTCTTTGGGAACTTTGTGCGCTCTCCGGGGATCTCAATTGATCTTCGATTTCGAACTGCCGCAGCAGCTGAAGCGACCGCCTGCGTTGACACTGGTCCTTCGTTTCAAACGAACGCCCTTTGCGCCTCGCGTACTCTCACCCCATAGCGCGGCAGGTTTTTTGTCTCTCGCGACCTCTTTCACGCGCTGTCTGACACTCGGAAAACGCGATCCATGACTTTCGCGGAAAGTCGCTCGGTCCGCTGCAGCAATCTGTGTTGCTCGCCCCAGTCGATCCAGGTCTCTGAGGATTCTGGGACTTGCTGTCGATCCCCCTGGCCTGCACATTCCCTCAGGGAACTGATTTCCGTACGGGGGGAAAACCGATAACAGAACCGTCACTGACGGAACTCCGATGGCAACCCGCTAGAGAAATCGGGGCCAGAACGGGCAGGTTGGTCTGATCTCGAAGTTTTTCAGTTCGAATATTGTCGTCATGGGGCCGGACGCCCGGTGCAGAGCAATCGACCCTCGATCGTCGCCATCTGGCTCCCTGTCAGGAGTTACAAAACGAGGACGACGTCGTGTACGCATGGCAATCGCACTTGTTCCCGGCATTCATTACGAGTATGAATGAAATATTGACGACGTTGCTGAACCCTGCCGGTAAAAATCCACTGTATTTCCCACCGACTCCCGCGAGGTTTTCTGATGATTCAACCCCGTTTTGAACTCAGCCGCCGTCAAGTCCTTCGTATCGGTGCAGCAGGCGTCGCGGGAAGCGTACTCCCTTGTGCGTCCCGTAGAGCTTCAGCGAATCCGTCATACCGTACTGGTCGAGCCAAATCCGTGCTATTGGTGTTGCTCAGTGGCGGCCCCAGTCAGCTTGATATGTTTGACCCCAAACCGAATGCCCCGGCGGAAATCCGCGGGGAGTTTACGTCGATTGATACAGCGATTCCCGGGGTTGCCGTTTGCGAACATCTGCCTCAGTTGGCCGAACAACTCGGTCGGTGGTCGATGATTCGTTCGCTGTCGCATGTCGAACACAATCATCTGCTGGCGACTCATGTGGCTCTCACCGGTCGCCCGACCCCCATTCCTCGCGGCGGAAGCGACCTGGACCGAGTAGAATCGCGGTTTGATTTTCCGAACTTTGCGTCGGCCCTGGATTGGATGCGGCCAAGAAATGATGGCATTCCGAATGGGGTCTCACTGCCGAATTACTTTATCGAAGGTCCATTGACCTGGCCCGGACAGTATGCGGGATTTCTCGGTCCGAAACACGACCCGTGGCAGATCAACCAAGACCCAAACGACCCCAACTTTGGTATCGATTCGCTTCGACTGCAACCGGGTGTCACGTCACCCCGGTTGATGGCTCGACAACAGTTGCTGGAGGAAATGAATCGCAGCCCTGTCTCGCGCAACTCAGGCGGACGGATGAATTCCTTCGGCGAGCAGCAGGAACTGGCGCTGTCGCTGCTGACTTCAGACCGGGTTGCCAAGGCGTTCGATATTCACCGTGAAGACCCGGAAGTCCGTGAACGTTACGGTCGAAACAAGTTTGGTCAGTCCCTCCTGCTTTCACGTCGATTGATCGAGGCGGGGGTGCCGATCGTTCAGGCTGCGATGGGAATCGTGCAGACCTGGGACACACACGTGGATAACTGGGGACGCCTCAAGAATACGCTGCTGCCGCAACTCGACCGGGGACTTGCTGCGCTGATGGACGATTTGTCGTCTTCCGGGTTGCTCGATCAGACAATGGTGATGGTCATGGGCGAGTTTGGCCGTACGCCTAGAATTTCGATGCTTCCGGGTGAGTCGGTCCCCGGCCGTGACCATTGGGCACATGCCTATTCTGCTTTGTTTGCGGGAGCGGGAATCCGGGGTGGACAAGTGATTGGCCAAACCGATGAGATTGCCGCTTATCCGACGACGCGTCCCTGGTCTCCCGCGGACGTCTGCACGACACTATTCGATGCATTAGGGGTCAGCCCGGAAGAGTTAATCATGGATCCGCTCGGCCGACCAAACCATCTCATGAACGGAGAAGTCATTCAGCCCCTGTATACCGCAGCGAGTTGATGATTAACCGTTCCTGACTGGGAATTCGCTTTCTACTACTGAGGAGTGACAACAATGTTGCGAGTAATGAGTCTGTTTGCCCTGCTGGGAACTTTTTCTGCCGGGATGGCGATTGCCCAGGAGAACGCCGCCCCGAGCGAGGCGGAAAAGACCGCGATCGCTGAAGTTCGCAAATCAGGTGGTCAGGTGATGGAATTGGCACAGAATGATCCGCGACTGGACGTCGCATTCCATCTGGCCGATGGTAAAATCACCGACGACAGCCTTGCACCACTTAAGAACCTCCCTCGGGTTGCGCAACTCAACCTTCGCGGACGGGAAATTACCAGCGCCGGACTGGCACACCTGAAAGATCTCAAGGGACTCGTCCGACTGCACCTGGAGAAAACCAAGGTGACCGACGAGGGACTCGAGAACCTCAAGGGGCTCGAGAACCTCGAGTATCTCAATCTCTACGGAACCGCTGTCACCGATGCCGGACTGAAGCACCTCCATGGATTGAAGAAGCTCAAAAAGCTGTATCTCTGGCAGACCCAGGTGACCGACGCCGGTGTTGCAGAACTGAAGGCGGCGTTGCCTGAAATTCAGATTATTCGCGGAGTTGACCTCGCGAAACCAGCAGAAGAAAAGAAGGCTGAAGAACCCAAGCCGGAAGAAAAGAAGTAATTGCGTCGAAATGGGCTGCAGTAGCGGTGAGCGACGTCTCATGATGATACCCCACCGCTATCGCAATCGCGGCGGCTGACCACAACGTAATGCCGCCTGCGTGACTGTTCTGCGAACTTGAAAAATCCCCTTGGCGAGTTACCTGTCTCGCCAAGGGGATTTTTCGTTGATGGCGGCAGGTTATGGCTCCCCGGTGAGTCTGCCGTCTGCCTCTCGCCAGTAACTTCCGCGTGGCTGCGACGCTGTCGGCAGGGATGTCACATCTGCGGTCCCGAGTCGAGAAAGGGGTGAAAATTTTCCCTGCAACCAGAATTGTACCGTCCTAAAGCGGTCGGCCCTTGCGCTGTAGACATATAGAGGCGGTCGCTAACACCGAAATCGGCTGGAGCGGAGCTCCCCATCCGCTCTCATTTGTACAGGTCAATTTGCCGGGGGGCTAAAATGACAAGTCGCAATTCGACGAGTTTGGTGGTACCCATTTCTCTACTCGCAACCTGGTACCTGTTCGGTTACCTGCTGGAACTGGCGCTGGTCAAGTCAATGTTTGGATGACTTGAACTGTAGTTCACCGGTTAAAGTGAATTCATCCTGACGCGCTTGAAGCGACGTCCGTGCCGGCTTCGCTGCGAGGGATCGTGAACTCAATCTCGGCAGCTCATTTGCAAAAGCGGCCGCGGCGGGCTTGTAACCTGTCCCGCGCCATTCTTATGGTCATTGTTCACTCCATTCAGAATGGCACTGCGTATGGCGAGTGCATGTGAGATCCAGCGCGCACCACCAGTCAAGGGATGAGGATTTCGACCGCTCACCGCATGGCTCCGTCAATCGCTTTGCATGAGAGGCTGGCTGATTTGATCTGGGCTTCTTCTAAACCCCTTCCTGTTGGCTAACCTTTCTTGCTGTCTAAGTGGGACGAAATTCGCGTATGCAGAGGTCGGCCCACGGTTGAGTCCATTGGTCGAGGCCTTGTGCGAACGAGTCGAGCCTGGACGTCAGTCGCTTGTGACGGGATCGCAAAAATCGCCCCCAAATGTCTGTATGCATGATCCACGAAGCGAGTCCGTGCGTTTCGATGTTGTCCATTCTTTCTGTGAGAAGCGGGCAACATCTTGGAATCGTGTTCGCAAGGGAATGGTCATGTCTACGGCCCCGGCAGTGTATGTAGAGGGACTCTGGTGTGCCCATTCCGCCCGATTCGTCTTGCGTGATCTGAATTTCCGCGTTGAGCCTGGCGAAATTGCGATCATCGTAGGCATCAACGGGGTTGGGAAATCAACTTTACTCGCGACGATCGCTGGTGCTTTATCGGCGGCGCGCGGCAACGTCAGCGTGTTTGGGTTTCCTCGTCGTAAGTCCGTCGAGGCCGAGCGGGCGGCACGTCGGAAGGCCCTTTATCTCCCAGACGATGGATGGCTGCCCGGCGAACTTCAGGTCCGAGAGTACCTCGATGAGGCAGCCGAACTTTTCGAGATCCCGATCGGAGAAGCAATTGATCAGATCGATGCGCTTCTGGCGTTGTTTTCACTGGACCGTTCTGAATTGCAATCGATAGGGAGTCTTTCGACGGGGCAGAAAAAGAAAGTCGGATTATGTGCAGCACTCCTGTCGAGGCGAGAGTTATTGCTGCTTGATGAGCCGTTTTCAGGAGGTTTGGACCCCGCTGGCACGAGCGCACTGCGGAAAGTTCTAAAGCATCAAGCGCGTGAACAGGGGAAGACGATTGTCCTGACAACCCCCGTAGCTGAAGTTGTTGCTGAACTGGCCGATCGCTTGCTCGTTCTCAGCGATGGTCGACTTGCCCACAACCTGGACCGGCGGTCTCTTGGAGATCTCCTCAATCAGACGGCTTTGTCAGCGGATGCACTCAACGACTTACTGTTTCCAGACGCGGTCCGACGCGTCCAACGATACCTGGAGCAATCGTCTGTTTCCGGGGCGAACGGCGCGTCGGAGGTATCCCGATGAAAGTGTTTCCTATTGAGCGGCTACCGGACGCCGGACGTACCCTGATGCGTTTGCTGGTGTCCTTGGTTCTCTTTAATCTGTTCCCGTTGATAGTCCTGTGGGGCGTGCTGGTGCGCGATGCCCGACGATATGGCGATTCACTGAGCTACTGGGAAATCCTGTCCTCAATTGGAGGAGTCATTTCCGTCGCAATCCTTGTGGGGAATTCAGCTGCCATCCTGATGTTCGCCTGGTTGCAACTCCGCAGCAGGAGCGTTCTCGCAGATGATGGAGGTGCCGCATGGATGTCGATTCACGGCTGGGAGGGCGAGGTTGAAAAGTTGCCACAGCGAGGTCTAACCCCTGTTTCTGAAGCGATCGGGGTCACGGTCGTCACGGCGATGTGTGCATTAGTTGCTCCCCTTGCAGTTATGCTGGTGCCAATGTGCTGGTCGGTTGGTCGTACCTTATTCAATTGCAGTGAACTCAGTGCACAATGCCCCGGATTGTTCGGTGTCTACTGGCTGTTGCATGCCACGGCACTTCTGTGCTTCGACAACTTGTGGGCAGGAGCTCTTCTGGTGATCGCAGGTGTCCTCGTGAGTGAGGGCCTCATGCACGTCTCTCTTAAGAGAAAAGCCGAACTGATGTTGAGGACTGACCTCACGTCATTCTCTCGTCGAGTGGGCGCGTCATTGAC
>NZ_DASWWZ010000470.1:0-4083 GCF_036405755.1 Schlesneria sp. | reverse complement strand
GAACACCCTCCACTACAATAAGGTATCAACGCGGCAACTCGTCAGACGGGATCCTCACATGCAAAACACTGATCGTTCCGTCGTCTACTGGAATGAGAACGTGACCCTCCGGCGGTTCATGTTCGTTTCGGCACTCTTTCTCGGCTGGCTTTGTTGTGACTTGGTCGCGCACGCTCTTTCAGGTCCCGGCAGTCTTGAAGCGGATGTCTGGGAATCGGTGCAGCAGGCCAGCGGCTTCACCATTCCGCAAAGCGTCTTGAAGTGGCTTCCGGAAGACTCCTGGCGACTGCATCTCTACACCGCCTACTCACTTCCTGCACTCGGGCTGGTCGCGCTGATCCTGCTGGACCGGCTGGTCAATCAGGGAAAAACCGGCCTGCCCTGGGGAATTACGTTTTGCGGTGGCATCTTCATCGTGGGAGGTGCGATTCTCGACATCGCCGTCACGGTGGCCCATAGCCCCGATCTGGAACTGGAGGGAAACCCGTATATCCGTATTCTACTGGACTCGCAGCATTCGCTCACGTTCGTCTACATGCACGCACTGTTCACACAGTCACTCTACATTACTCTGTTCTGCGGACTGTGGATCGGCTTTCTGCGACATCGACAGATTCTTGTCGAGACCATCTCCGCCTCGTCACCGCGCAACTGGATCGAGTTCCTGAAGGCAGCGACGGGGGGATCTCACCTGTCGATTCGGCAGTGGTTGCTCCCCATCCGCCCGTCCGAGGCTCCAATTGTTTATCACTGCGTCTGGTTGACCGCCCTGCCCATCGTCTTTGGCGTCAGTCTGCTCAGATGGTACGCCGCAATGGAGTGGTTCGGGTTCGTAGAACCGACGCTCTCGACCCGCTTCTACGTCGTGCTCCACGGCGTCGTCAGCACGCTGGTGCTTTATCTGCTCGCCCTGTGGCGATTGTACCGCCTGTCATTGAATGGCCCGCAAGAGTCCAACTCCCTGGAGATTTAGGGCTCGCACCAAAATCGACTGCAGCCTCAGCGATGCCAGGGACAATATTGCCGCCAGGCTCGGGATTTTTGCTGGTCGAGAGCCCCGGATCGGACGGTGATTTCCGGAAGTGGCAACTTGATACGGGCGTTCAAATTTGCCGCAGCGTTTACGCCAAATCGCCTTCTGCGGCGCGTCACCGACAGACCCATTCAGAGCTGAGTCAGGATTTATTTCAACAAGAACGAGTGGCGCAGGAATTGCTAATGAAATTCTTGTCGAAATGCGATAAGCAATGAGACAACTGCCTCGCGGCAGCGAAATATTCTTCCCATGCGTGATTACTAGGGTTCGTTTTTCCCGGCATCGTTATCCACCCCAGACGCATGGTGCTCCTGCAAGAAAAATTTTTTCTTGCAGGAGTCTTTTTTTTCCACGAAGAACCGGGCGTTCGTTGGCGCATTCCCCGACCTACTGAGTCCCCCGTGGAATCAACTGTTCACTGGACGGGGTGTCACGACAGCGGCAGCGCGCTCCACTTCCACATGGGGCACCGGAACGCGCTTCAACAGCACCAGCGCCAGTGCCCGGAAAGCTGTCGAAGCGACGAAGACCCACAGGTACGACGCCGCACAGATCCCCAGACCATTGAGAATCACGGCCCCAATGAGAGACCCCACCACCAGTGCCACGCTGTTGGCAACATTGTACAGCGTCAGCAGACTCGTCCGCTCGGACTCATGGATGGTTTCGAAGAACAAGAGCACCAGGGCCAGTTCGTACGCCCCCCAGGCGGTTCCTGCAATCAGTTGAAGCACGAACAGCCAGACGTAGTTGGAACTGAGGCACCATCCTCCCGCCAGAGGAATCAGACCCAGCGATCCGATCCACAGCAGTCGATGAGCCCCCGTGCGGTGAGCGATCCGTCCCCACAAGCGAAGGGTCAAAAACTTGGCAACGTACGAAGCACCGATCAGAATGGCATAGTGATGGTACTGGAAATTCAGTTCCTTCAGCATGTAAGGAACGAAGAACGGACCTGCGACGAAGACGCCCACCTGCATGCCGACGGCGAAAACAAGCAGCCGACCTGAGGACCCACGTGAAAACCGTTCCCATTGCTCGCCCAGCGAAAGAAACCGCATTTCTGCCGGAATCGGAGCTGGTTCACTCTGGCACATCAGACAGAGTGTAGAGACCAGACGACAGACCAGAGCGATGCCGAACAAGATGGCGAAGACGGGAACATCGACACCATGCGCTCGGGCCCACTGCAATGCGAATCCGCCACCGAGGAACCCGGCCAGGGTCGTTGCCTGGCAGAGTCGCGCCCGACGTGCGAAAAATTTGGCTCGGATATCCCGAGGAATAATCGTCCCTTGCCACGTATTCCACGCTGGTCCCGCTCCCAAACTGGTGGCCCAGTAGAGTGAGGTGACCGCGAGAATGGTGGAGTGGGAAATTGTCCCCGTCGATGCCGCAATAATCAGAGGCAGAAAGCAAAGCGCCTGAATCCCGGCACACGCCGCGACCCACCATTTGTGCGAGCGGATCAAACGAATCGCAGCGGGCGACACCAACTGCAGCAGACTACCGACAAGCTGTGGCACCGTCGCGATGAGAGCCGCAAACACTTCTCCCATCCCGATCGCCAGGACGAAGGCCTGCAGATAGGTCTCACCAATCCCCACCATGACGCCGTAGGACGAACCGTCACCGATGCTCAGTTGCAGGTTCCGCTTCAGGCCCAGTCCGTTCGTGGCCATTTCGATGGCAGAAGGAGCCGTTTCGCGATCGACGGGTGCCTCGATCGGAGAAGCGTCAGCAGCTTCATTCGAGCGGCCGCCGGGAATTGCCGGCGGCGCAGCGACCGCAGTCGTCGCCGATGGGGATGACGTTGTGAATCCTCCCCGGGATCGCAGTGAAGGGGTTTCATCCGGGGACGAGGCGGGATTGAATCGGGGGGAGTTTGAACCGCGAGGCCGATTGTGCTTTTTTACAAGCGAGATCAAGGGGTTTCCAGTGCTGAAATTTATCTGACCCCCACGAGTGTCTCCGTTACATCCATGTACACGGAAGTCTGAGAGAGAGGGTCACCTGTCGGCCGATCAACCTGACCTGGTTTTATCGGACGTTGAGAGCTTCGGCTGAGCAAAAACGTTGCCATCGATTTAGCAATCGTCGGCGGGCCGTTTTCCAGCTGAATTTAATGAGCCACTTTGCAGTCTGTTACATGGGCTTGCTGGCCGATCTGGCGGGTCAATAGCGTTACTGCCTACTATCATAGCATGTCCACGGAAAAACACCTCGTGACGATGAGGAATGTTTTACTGAAAATTTCGAGCTCCCCGGTCGTCTCGCAACTCTCAATTTGCCAAGCACTACAAGCGGCTTTTCTCCGGTGGGCACGGTCCCATTTCCGCGATTGACCGCCCCTCGCCTTCGTCTGGTTAATAACCGATCGGCACAGCGGATATACGATGCAGAGGACCGACAAGGAGAACTTAGGACCCACTTCCTGTAGAATGCGGTGACTCGGAAAAACGCCTCCGAGCCTGCTCTCAGGAGAACTTGACTGTGATCAAAGTGAATATAAATCTAATCCAACGGATTCGACCTTTCCGGGGCACGTGCCAGAGAGCTGGATCACGCTCGCTCCGCAGGAACCACCGCCGTTCCTCCATCCCTTTCGGCCGCGCCGCCAAGGTCATTTCGGCGGGACTCGTGTCGGCAATCTGGCTGGGGTTCGCTCCGCTGGCCAGCGGGGCAGAGATTTCCGATCCCGGCTCTCAGGGTTACCGTAACCTGCGAACACATTCGTACCTGCCTGCCGATTTCGACGAGGAGGTATTCGACGCATTGTGGAAGGCCTGGCCAGAACCTGAGCGTTCGAAAGCGGCCAGCGCGGATCCAGTGGAACGTCGAAAACTGACATTCTCATACTACGGCCTGACTCTGGATCCGGACGACGCAACCGGCCGAAAACCCCTGGGATACCGCGTCGACGAACAGGGAAACTGGACGATGACCTGCCTCGCCTGCCACGGCGGCAAAGTCGCGGGTGTCCCTTACGCAGGCTTGCCGAATTCCCACATTGCCCTGCAGACGCTGACGGAGGACGTGCGCGCCAC
>NZ_DASWWZ010000469.1:0-5036 GCF_036405755.1 Schlesneria sp. | reverse complement strand
ATTTACAAAGACGCGTGCGGTCAGTGGGTGTTCGGTACTTGCCATCCACTGTGCCAGTTCCATTCGTCCACTCTGCGTAACCTTGAGAACCGGGCGAACGGTCGAAGTTCTCATGACCTCGGGAAACTCGCGCGAGACGGGCTTTCCAAGATTGCGATGGCTGCCGCGAATATGAATCGGGATTTCTGTCTGAACCGGACCATCCGCCACCCCCATGGCCGATGCGGCATCCGGTGACTGGCTTTCGAAAATGCGTGCTTCGGTGGCTAACCTGTCGTATTCGGCCAGCGTCGCGGCATCGAATGCGAATTCGGGCTTGGGTGGAACGGCGAGGAATCCGGAGGCGTCATACAGAGCAGCCCTCGCCTGTTCCAGCTTGGGGTCCTCGAGCGTCGAGGCAGAAGGATTCGCCTTGCGTGCTTCAGCGAGTGCCGGTTCTACTCCCTCCAACAGGGGGCGGAAATGCTGATCGATACCGGCAATATCACCCGCTTCAGCAAGTGGATGCCAGGCGCTGAACAGAGGATCATCCCGGTGCCGGTCCAGGTGCAATCGGCAATGATGCAGGATCCGTGGATGCAGTCCGTACGGCTGGGCGAATGCTTCCACTTCGACCAGTGACGAATCGGGGCTGAAGCGTGCCGCGGCCACCAGGTAGTCGGTCGCTTTGGAACGGGCTGCCAGACGGAGTTTCTCGGTCGCCTGACTGCGGAAGTTCGCCGCCGCAGCCTGCTTTTCAGCAATCTGCTTATCGACTTCCTTCAATTTGTTAAGTTCTTCTTCCGTGGCGAAGGAATGTTCGTACCAGTGTTTGATCGCTCCGTAGTTGGTATTTGCGAACGTCCGTGTGCTTTTGAAGATTGCGGCGAGCGCGTAGTAGTCGGTCTGTTTGATCGGGTCAAACTTGTGGTCATGGCAGCGGACGCAACCGAAAGTCATCCCCAGGAAGGTCTTGCTGGTCGAATCGAGTTGTTCATCGATCGTATCCATATCCAGCTTATCACGGTCAGGCTCCGCCAGAACCTTCGCACCCAGGGCCAGGAACCCGGTTGCGGTTCTCGTCTCCTGATTGGCTTCGGGCAGCAGGTCTCCGGCGAGCTGTTCGATCAGGAACCGATCGAAGGGTTTGTCCTTATTGAACGCATTGACGACATAGTCGCGGTATCGCCACGCCGTACCGTAAGCGAGGTTTTCGTCCAGCCCGTTGGAATCAGCGTAGCGGGCGACGTCGAGCCAGTGTCGGCCCCAGCGGACTCCGTATCCTGGCGACGCCAGCAGACGCTCATAAACGTTCTTGAACGCGTCTGGTGATTCGTCTGCGAGGAACGCCTTGATCTCTTCAGGAGTGGGGGGAAGTCCGGTCAGGTCGAAGGTTACGCGGCGAATCAACGTCGCCTTGTCCGCCATCGGAGCGGGTTTCAGACCATTTAACTCCAGCTTCGCGAGCAGGAAGGCATCGATTGGCGTCTTTACCCAGTCTTTTTGTTTCACTTCGGGAAGTGGCGGATTGGCTACAGGGCGGAACGACCAGAATTCCCGCCCTTCTTCGATGCTCATTCCGACCGGTTTGGGGGCTCCCTCGGCTTCCTTTGCTTCACGGGGATCCACCGCGCCGCGGGTGACCCATTTCTCGAGAATTTCAATCTCGGCATCGGTGAGCCGGTTCTTGGGGGGCATCTGGAAGTCCGAGTTCTTGTAACGGACGGCCTCGATAATCAGGCTTTTGTCAGGGTCCCCGACGACGAGCGCCGTGCCGGAATCTCCCCCTCTCATAACGCCGTCGCGGGTATCCAGACTGAGCCCTCCGCTCGCCTTGGCACCGGAATGGCATTCGTAGCAATGCTGGACGAGCAGCGGACGAACGCTCTTCTCGAAAAATTCCAGATCCGCCGCAGATGGCTCTACCGCATGGCTTAGAGAGAACGGCGTCAGCGATCCGAAAAGCGACCAGATGATCAGAACTGACCACCGGGCACGGGATGCGGGAAGTTGATTCTGCATAGTCACGCACTCACCTGGATAGTATCAACCGAATCACGATTCCACAGAAACTTCATTGAAAGTACGCCAATCCACGGTGCGACGCCGGCCACCACAAGAACCATGTCATAGCTCTTGGAGATGTCAGCGAGCATCCCGAACAGGCTGTGCATCGGGGACGTTACCGCCCAGACCCACAGGCCCAGCAAGCCCGTCATCCTGCCGACATGCGACACGGAAAGCTCCTGGACAAAACTATAATAGCACGGGGCCATCGCCAGTGCTCCTGCCCCAATTAGTAGCAGTGTCCCCAGTAATGGCCAGCCTTGACCCAGCCATGGAAGAAAGAGACTGGTCGAAGTCAGGGCGCAGGAGCAGGCAAAAACGGTTCGCCGTGCGTTGTGGGGCGTACTGCCCCAACGGCGGACCAGCCAGAGCGAACCCACTCCTGCCAGAATGCAGCCGACGTCCGTGGCGAGGAAGTAAAGTGAGTTAAAATCCAGAGCGACACTTTCTTCATATCCTCGGCCAATCTGCAGGAATTTCATCAGCCAGACACGGTACGTGTGCCAGACAATCTGCATTCCAATCACAAGAATGGCAACGGCCCAAAGTCGGCCGCTGCGAAGGATGGTAAAGAGCGTCGGGGCGTTTGTATCGGCTTTAGCGGCGGTGTTCTGTGCCAGATCGCGGGATCGAAGTGCGAGAAACCAGGCGAGGACCCACACAAATCCAGTGGCACCTACGGCGACAAAGGTCGACCGCCAGGATCCTGATTCTTCGGTAATGAGAAGTTTCATGATCTGCGGAGTAATGATTGCCCCGATCGACGCTCCGCTCTGTAAAATGCTGTTTCCCATCGTTCGCTCTTTTTCGTCGAGCAACGCGAACGTTGTTTTCAGCGCGCAAGGCCAGTGACCGGCCTCGAAGAAGCCCAGGAGAGCGCGGCAGACGAGCAGTTCAGTGAACCCGTTAGACCACCCCGTGGCCATCCCCATGAGTGACCATGAGGCTAAGACCGCAGGGTAGAGCCAATAAACACTGCACCGATCGGCAAGAAAACCAAATGTCAGTGATCCGATGGCAAAAGCCCAGCCAAAGGCTAATTCCAGGTTTCCATACTGGACATCGCTGAGTCCCAGTTCTGTCGTCACCCGGACAGAGGCGCTGGCCAGCGCCACCCGATCCATATAGTTAATGGTGGTTGCCAGCAGCAGGAGTCCTGTGATGCCCCATTTCCAGAAGGCCGGTCGCGGAGGGATCACTGTATCGGTCGACATGGGATACGCTGCTCAACTTGTTTCAGGCGGGTGGGATTTTTCGATCAATTAAAGAGCGCGGATCACGTGGCTCGAACGATCTGATCCGGTCGTCAACGGCTGCCACCAGGACTTGGCGACGTATTGTCCGATTCGGGAACCGGACCAAATTCGGACGAGATGTCCCGTGCACATTGCACGGCCGCTTCAACGAGCGCTGATTGCTCGACCGGCTCGTCACGGCGACAAAGGTGCGATACGCAAAGCACCCCCAGCAGATTCGATCCGCCACCCATCACCGCGATGGCACAGTCACGGACACCCACCACGATGGGACTGTCTTCGTATGAATAGCCCCGCTTGCGAATCTCGGCCATGTGGGCTTCATACATTTTGATTCTGCTTGCGGTCTCACCCGACTGCTTCCAGTAATCTTTTCGTCGATGGTCCGGAAGCATCGCCAATGCGACCAGGCCACTGATTCGCCGATGCAGTTCAAAGGTGGCACCAATTCGCACGGCCAGCATGACGTCGGAGTCTCCCTCCGCACGGGCGACGACAAGCATCCGGTTCTGAACCACGATGTTGAGGTGACATGATTCGCGCAGTTGCCGGGCCAGCCGTTCCATGTGGGGCATCGCGTGGGCAACGAGCATCTGCGTCGATGCGTGCTGGGAACCGAGTTCAAACAGCTTGGTCGACAAACGGTAAATCTGACCGCTGTCCCGAACCAGATACCCCCGCTCCTGCAGACACACCAGCACCCGAAACAGTTCCTGCTTGCTTCGTCCCAGTGCGTCAGCAATCCCCGTCAGGCTCATCCCGCGCGAAGAATCCCCCAGCAGTTCCAGCACATCCAGAGCTTTGTCGACAGCCGGTGCGTTGTAGACTGTGGTCTCTTCGTTATTCGAGATCGCCCGCCGTGAAGCTGAGGATTTTTTGGATTCGTTTTTCATGAAACTCAGTTTTGCAGATGATACAGGGAGGGTCAAGCCTGATCCGATTGCGATTGCGGATACCCGATACAAGCAACAAATGAGTAGAGAGGATTCGAACCGAATCGGAACGTCAGGCACGCGGAGAACTGCGAGTGGATGAGCGGAACTGATTAGACAACGACGGATCGGAATTCACAATTATCATCGGCCCGTTGGCGGGGCGAATTGGTGAAGACCGAAGTTCGCAATCCAGCGATCTGGGGCCGCTGTGCTCACCGTTATTCTCGAACGATCGGGCTCGGGAACGCTTCAGGCGACCAGGGAGTTACGACGAATGCGAGTGGCAGACGATTGTATCCGACGCAACAGTCCCGATTACCTTTGCCGGATAGCATGAGGACCGGCTTCAGTCTCCGAAATTGCGGTTTACGAAGCGCTGGTCGTGCATGAGGCTTTTTCGTCGGCTGTCGTCCCAGTAGGATAAAACCGTCTATCGGCAACCATTTAATGTCAGGAAATCTTGATGAGCGACCGTCAGAAGTTAATTGACCTGTTTCATGAACGAGCTTTGAAGTTTGGCGATTTCACTTTGGCCTCGGGTAAAAAATCGACCTATTATCTCGACGGAAAGCAGATTTCGCTGCACTCAACCGGTCTGCGGCTTGTCAGCCAGGGTTTGCTGGAACTGCTCGACGGGATTGAATTTTCTGCGATCGGGGGGATGACCATCGGCGCCGACCCGATCGTCGGAGGTGTGCTTGTCGCCGCTGCGGAAACAGGACGTTCGCTCGACGGTTTTCTCGTCCGGAAGGAATCGAAGGGGCATGGGACGCAGCGCTACGTCGAAGGCCCTGTCAAG
>NZ_DASWWZ010000468.1:0-3420 GCF_036405755.1 Schlesneria sp. | reverse complement strand
ATTTCGCCAAATCCGAATAGGAAATGACCTGTGAGAGACTTTCTCGAATCGACGTCCGACTCCCAAGTCTTGACGCCACTTTGGGATCGAGGAAGAAAGCGGTTTTTCCGGGGATTTCGGCCGTCATGACATCGCTCGCCCCAAGTTTCTGCGGCCCCGATTTTTGAGTGAAGTTACCACCCCAGACTGCCGATGGCACGCAAATGAGCATCACGTAAGGGACGGGAACGCGCTGACTTCAGGAGGCGGAGGACACAGCAGGAGAATCCGGTGGACTTGTGCCGTCAACTTTTTGTCGCCTTCGCAGCCCTGTTGCTCGGCTTCGGGCTGTTGATGGTTCACAGTGCCAGCGTCACGTCGTGGCCGACCGAATACGAGCAAGTCTATCTCTCGCGACATCTGATCTTCCTCACAGTGGGACTTCTGTCAGCGTACTTCGCAGCCACACGGGACCCCGAATTCTGGAAGTCCTGTGCGCCGTGGCTGTTCGTCGCGACGGTGATTCTGTTGATTCTGGTACTGATTCCGGGAGTGGGCGTCCGGGTGAAAGGGGCTCAGCGGTGGATTCGCGTCCCCGGCATGACCGCTCAACCGTCCGAACTCGCCAAAATTGCCGTCCCGCTGATGATGTGCTGGATCCTCGATCGAAACCGGCACCTGCTGTCCCGATGGGTTCAGGGGACTGTCCCGTTCCTGCTCCCCGTGGTGCTCACGGTCCCCCTTGTTCTGATTGAGCCCGACCTTGGAACGTCACTCTTCCTGCTCGCCAGTGCAGCTCTGGTGCTGTTCATGGGAGGATGGCCGCTACGCAACTTTCTGCTGGGGCTGGCCGTTGGTATCCCCACGATCCTGACGACACTGGCCATGAAACCTTATCAGCAGCGACGCATCGTGGGTTTCATCGAGTCCTGGACGAACTTCGAGAACTCGCCCTACCAGTTGAAGCAGTCGCTCGTCACGCTCGGTGCAGGGGGGCTGCACGGCGTCGGACTGGGCCGAGGCTGGCAGAAACTGAGCTTTCTTCCCGAAGCGAACACGGACTTCGTCTTCGCGGTGATCGGAGAAGAGCTCGGTCTGATCGGCGGACTGAGTCTCATCGCACTATGGTGCGGACTGTATCTCTCAGGTCTCAGAATGATCAGTCACCTGGACCGCAGTCGCTTCGGTTTTCTGATCGGATTCACACTACTAACGCAGCTCGCCGGTCAGGCAATGCTGAACATTGCCGTCGTTACTGCCATGGTCCCCCCCAAAGGGATCTCGCATCCGCTCATCAGTGCCGGGGGAAGCAACCTGGTTGTCAGTCTGCTCGCGATTGGAATCGTGCTGAGCGTTTCTCGGGACGATCCATTGACGTTAACGACTGACGAGAGTGAGCTGACCGACTGAATGTACCGACGTGGCTGACTGCCTCGGTTCACTGACAGGTGGGGAACGGAACGACTACCACTCCAGAATCCGCCGTGGCTCGACATTGTATTGAGGACTCGTTCTGCCGACCTCATCGGCCCGATCACTGCGCATGCCTCAAACATTTGAACATCCGGTCGACGCATCAGCCTTGGGCTGAACAAAACAACCCCACCGAATCGCTTCGGCGGGGTTGTTGTCTGCAATTCAGATCAACAGAATCCTAGTACTCGCGGGTGGTTTTGATACCGGGCGCTGGTACAGGGTACTTTCCTTCGGCGTTGGCCAGCAAAGGTGCTGGGCCGTCGAGGGTCAGCTTGTCGACGTTCGGAGCAAACTCGTGGTCCGAGTTCAGGATCTCGTCGAAGGTGATCACGCGGCCTGTATGGCAGGCCATACGTCCCATCGAGGTGACGAGACTGGCTTCGGCGCCCCGCTTGGCTTCGTTGTAGGGCTTGTCTGAACGGATGGCGTTCATCAAGTGATCCCATTCCAACTGGTAGGGGTTTGGTTCGGGTTCTTTGGCACGCCAGACGACTTCGTCTTCGGTCATCTTCTGTGCCTTGAAGATCCGAGCCTTCGAAGGAGCGTGGCCCGATTGGGAAATCACTGCCGAACCCTTGGTCCCGTGACAGTAACTGGCGAACTCATTCGCACAGTTGATCATGCCGCGACCTTCGAGCATCAGCTTCGCACCGTCGGCGAACGTGTACTCTACCGTGTACGAATCGAAGTTCTGATCGACGTACTCACCACGGTAGTGACGCCCACCGTAGCCCTTTGCTTCCACAGGCCAGGCATCCTTCATCCAGCAACATTCGTCGATGTTGTGAATGAGGAAGTCGCTGAAGGCACCACCACTGGCCCAGAGGAAGCCGTGGAAGTTGCGGATCTGGTACATCAATTCACTGATGTCACCCTGGCGCTTACCGACGAAAGCCGAACCGGTCGGACCGGTCACGCGGTAGGCTCGCATCAGGTTGAGCTGACCGAGCTGGCCATCCTGAATCCGCTCGAACAGTTCTCCACGGGCTTCGCAGTGGCGGCACATCAGACCGACACCGACCTTCAGATTCTTCTTCAGGGACTCTTCGTAAAGAGCCAGCATCTTGCGAGTGCTGGGACCGTCGACCGTGGTGGGCTTTTCCATGAACACGTTCAGACCGCGGTCAATCGCGTATTTGAAGTGAACCCAGCGGAAGGCCACAGGCGTCGTGAGAATGACAACGTCACCCTTTTTCAACGAATCCATCGCCTGCTTGTACCCGTCGAAACCGATGAACTTTCGGTCTTCCGGGACATCGACCATCTCGTTGAACTTGGCTTTCAGCGCGTCATAGCTTGATTTCAGTTTCTCGGGAATGACATCCGCGATGGCAGTCAGTTTGACGGGGCCGAGCTTCGTCGACAACGCGTTCTCGGCAGCTCCCGTGCCACGTCCCCCGGCTCCAATCAGAGCAACTTGAATCGTATTCGTTTCGCCAGCATAGACGTGCTTTGGAATCACGATTCCGGCCAGTGCCGATGCGGCGGCGACGGTGCCGGTCGTTTTCAGCAGGTCGCGGCGCGAAACACCGCCGTTTGATTCGATACTATCCACAGTTGAAACTCCTCTTGAAAATGCTTCAGGGGCTCAGCTCAAAGCGAATGAGCCCTCAAATACACACGACAGCGCTACGTAGTATGTGGTCAGATGACATTTCAGTAAGTCGAGCAGACTGTAACAACGATACTCGTTGTACCGACATCGCGTCCGGCACGCGAGTGTTCCGGGGGCGAGAAAACGAATCGTATCGAGAGGGTAAGGTTCCTATTAACAGGTGATATAACACCAACAGTCGAGAATCTCAGAGGACCGACCACTGCACAGGGGTCGAGGCCAGTTTCGGCTTTCTGCCAGATCACCTTGCGACACAGTCATTTCGGATCCATCCATCGCCGATGCCTTCAAAGTGGCCGAACGTCCAGCCGGGTGTTTCACCGAGCACCCGAAATTCTGCTCCATCCCGC
>NZ_DASWWZ010000467.1:0-4454 GCF_036405755.1 Schlesneria sp. | reverse complement strand
TCCCTCCTTTTGCCCCACCGTCAGTGAGAGACGTTCATTCCAGTCAGGTTCGATGACCTTGTCGCCGGAAGTGGATCGCGACTTCGTCACGCGGGGGCGGCCATCAGGCTGACGCTCTGGGTCTTGAGCCAGCAGGTTGGGGAGCGATCCCGCGGCGATGCTTCCGCCGGCTGCGAGACCGAAGAACTGACGTCGAGACCAGTGGGTTGGATTCATGACAGACTCCGGGGTCAAACGAACGAGTGTGATCCTTTGTCGAAGCGCAGTGACAATGACGGAATAAGCCGCGGATGCGTGAATTTCAACTGCAAAGTGTGGAACGGGGGGAAAGCTTCCCGAGGGCGGGATCAACATTCGCGCGGGAATGCACACCGCATCAGTGATGCGTGCGTGGGCAAGATTTGCTGAATCCGCTCTTCTCACTTGTGAGATCATGCGCGCCGGGTGGGACCCGTCGCTTGCGTTGGGGGGGAGGTGGCCTATAATCCTCAACGGTCTGAGATTGCAGTGGAGTCATGCGCAGTGATCTGACTTCACAGCTGACGCAACGGCGAGCGTCCCGCACGGCGTGATAAGATGAGACCCCTTTCATGCAGGCAATTCTGAACTTCCGAGACTGGTGCCGCAATGTCTACGTCGCAGTTTCGACGCTACTGCAGGGGATGTGGGTCACCATGCGGACCATGCTCCTGACCTACCGCCGAAAGACGTTCACTGAAGTTTTTGAATATCCTGAAGTTCCCATCCCCGTCAAAGCCCGGTACCGCGGTTTCCATCGATTCGATCTGACGACCTGCATCGGCTGCGAAAAATGTGCAGTCGCCTGTCCGGTCGATTGTATCTATATCGAGAAAGAGAAGAGCCCGGTCGGCAAGGGCTTTCGTGTGAATGGCTTCACCATTGACTACACAAAATGCATGTTCTGTGCATTGTGTGTCGAGCCTTGTCCGGTGGACTGCATATTCATGGGTTCGAACCACGATCTGAGCTGCTATAGTCGTGATGGCTGCATTGTCGACTACGCCAAGCTGCCATTGGAAGTTGCCTGGGGACAGGCGACGTTGAACCCGACGGCAGTGGCCGAGTCGAAGGTGCTTTATGAGCCAGTCTGGGTGAAAGGGGAAGAAAGTCCATTCCAATTCACTCCGTCTGAAGAGTAAAAAGGCGTTGTTGTTGTCATCCACGTTTTTAGAAGTGTAATGGCTATCAGGGGACGTCAGTTCCCGAGTTGTAGTTGTGGTTCCGAGTACTGATGAAACAATGCACCCGCATTGTTATACCGAGCGTTCCGGTCGTTCTACGCGAAATCCTGCTGCTGCGGAGCGGTAGCCAAACCAGGGAGTTTCGATGAGTGCCAAGCTGGCTCCGCGTCAGTATTTTTCGGTCGCCTCGGCAAATCAGACTTTGCCACTGGTGCGTGCAATCGTCAGTGATATCGTCGAGTTGTACCCCGAGGTTCGTGACCGTGAAGAACGTCTCATGAGGATCACCCGAGGTCGGTCAAAGGACGCCCGACCCGACGATCCGTACAGCGAAGAGGTCGAGCAGGTTCGTCGTGAGCTGGAACGCGACGTCGAACGCCTGCAAGGTTATATCGACGAATTGCTGGAACTGGGCGTTGAGTTCAAAGATCCCGTGATGGGGCTTGTCGACTTCCCCGCCATGCGCGACGGCGAAGAAGTTTGTCTGTGCTGGAAGCTGGGTGAGCCTGTCGTCGGTTTCTGGCATACGATTGATGCCGGTTTTCAAGGCCGGGAAAAACTGACCGAGACAGAGACCGACGTCACTCCGAAGGAATGATCCTGCCATGACTGAAGTTGTCGGACATTTTCTGGTCTTCACCGTCCTCGCCATTGTCTTTCTGATTACACCGCTTCTGATCGGAAAGCTCGTTCGTCCCCGGGTGCCGACACCCGAAAAGGACGCCAGCTACGAGTGCGGTGAGCCGTCAATCGGCAGCAGCTATATCCAGTTCGACCTGCGGTTCTACGTTGTCGCGTTGCTGTTCATTATCTTCGATGTGGAAGTGGTCTTCTTCTTCCCTTGGGCGACCGTCTTCGGGACGACGATGCAACTGGCTGATCCCGCCCTGTCGCTGGAAGCTCGGCGTCTCCTCTCAGAGCAATTGCTGTCTGCCAACCCTGGCTCAGTCACTCATGAATCGGCGATCAGTGCGGCGACGGCTTTGAAGCTGGGCTGGACGGCATTCATTGATGTCGCCGCTTTCTTCGCCGTACTCCTGGTTGGTTTTGCTTACGTCTGGAAACGCGGAGACCTCGACTGGGTCCGCTCGACGATCGAGCAGAAGAACAAGATTGGTTCCCCCGCCGGTCCGTTGTCGCATCTTTCCACGAAAAAGACTCCCCCAGTCACCGCCAGTTAGCTGAGACGTTCCGGGCTTAGACGTCGGCGATTCGGGGTTGGATTGAGTGGTCGACGGTGACCTGGGCCGCACCTGCCGCAGCAAGAGACGAAAACTATGCAGATCCAAGATATCCATCAGAGATTGGTCTTGCAGTTTGGCGATGCGATCGTCGACCTGAAAGTTGAGACGAAGGACCCGTGGATTGAAGTGGCCGCGCGTTCAATTGCGGTCGTCTGCGAGTCTCTTCGATCAGATCCCGAGCTGAAATTCGAGGCGCTTAATGATCTGACGGGCGCCGATTGGCTGGAGACGGATCCGAAGAAAAAGACTCCTTGCGAGCCGCACGTCGAAGTCGTCTATCATCTCTACAGCTACTCGCTGAAACATCGTTGCAAGCTCAAGGTGAAGGTCCCTCGCTGGAAAGATGGGGTGGCGGGCGAGCTGCCCGAAGTTCCTTCTGTCGCGCATGTCTGGGGGATTGCTGACTGGCACGAGCGGGAGGCATACGACCTGGTGGGAATCCGCTTCACGAATCATCCTAACTTGCGGCGGATCCTGTGTCCTGAAGACTGGGAAGGCCATCCGCTGCGGAAAGATTATGAGTTTCCGCTGGAATATCACGGCGTGCGTGGGAAGTGAGTCTGCAGACAGGATTGCTGGTTCGGCCGTTCATCCTGATCTCGGTACAGACTGGTTTTGTGGACAGTGCCAGTCTGGTTTATCAAAGTCGATTTGCGAGTGAATCCCCTTCTCTGCAAGGGGGCAATTCACTGGTCTGCAACGAACTCAATTGCGAATTCGATCACCTCGTAAAGAGATCCATGGTTTTGCCCCTGGATGAAAGACATCATGAGCTTGACACTCGAAGACCCCCGCATCGTTGAGTTTGATGTTCGCACCGATGAAATGCTGGTGAACATGGGGCCGCAGCATCCGAGTACTCACGGAGTGCTGCGACTGTTGCTGCGAACGGACGGCGAGATCGTTCACGAGGTGACGCCCCACATTGGTTATCTGCATCGCTGTGCCGAGAAGATTGGTGAAAACCTGTCGCCGCCTCAGTGGATTCCCTACACCGACCGGATGGACTATCTCGCTGCGATGAACATGAATCTTGGATTCAGTCTCGCTATCGAGAAGTTGATCGGGATGGAAGTTCCCGAGAAGGCGATGACGCTGCGGGTCATCATCAGTGAACTCAATCGTATTGCCAGTCATCTCGTGGGTATGGGGGCTTATGGGCTTGATCTGGGGACTTTCAGCCCGTTCCTGTACGCGTTTCGCGAACGCGAAATCATTCTCGACCTGTTCGAAGAAGTCTGCGGTGCACGTCTGACATACAGCTATCTCACGATCGGCGGTGCGACTCATGATCTGCCAGATCAGATCACAATTCCGCCCGGGTTGGCACAACTGACGGGCCGGGATCCTAATTTGAGCCTGAGCTGGTCGGATGCACTGCGGATGTTTCTCGACTGGATGGGGCCCCGAATCAGGGAATACCATACGCTGCTTACGCGGAATGCCATTTTCGTGCAGAGGACGGCAGGGTTGGGGATTCTCAGTCCCGAAATGGCGATGAGCTACGGCTGTACCGGGCCCGTGCTGCGAGGCAGCGGTGTCGACTACGACCTGCGGCGAGACGGTGAGCCCATCTACACACGAATGTATGAAGGCTACAACTTCAAAATTCCAGTGGCTCCCTTCACCGATTCGACCTTCGGAAAGATCCCTCCTGAAGTGCGACTGGGGGATAACTGGTCTCGGTTCTTTGTGCGGATGATGGAAGTCGCGCAGTCGATCGAGATCGTTCGACAGGCACTTGATCGATATCCAACGACGAAGGGAGACTATCGAGTCCCCTTCAAGATGAATCAGAAGCTGCCGACAGACGAGGTGTATCTGGAAACGGAATGCCCCAAGGGTTCGATGGGCTTCTACATCGTTGGCGATGGCGATGCGGAGCCGTTTCGGGCACGTGCCAAAAGTTCGTGCTTCTGTAATCTGTCCATCACCGGCCCTCTGTGTCAGGGTGTGCTGATCGCCGATATTCCGTCCATCGTCGGTTCGCTCGACATCGTGATGGGCG
>NZ_DASWWZ010000466.1:0-5590 GCF_036405755.1 Schlesneria sp. | reverse complement strand
TAACATTCGAATTCCATCACGTGAATCGACTGGTCAACTTGATGAGCGTGACTACCCTGTTGCAGAGCGGCGATCTTCGTGCGCGGACGAAACCTTGACTGGAGACACCCGTGAGCAGGGGACACCCTTTTCACTTCGTCTCTCGCGCCCCTCAGGGAACCTGCCATTCACGGAACGCGGACGGGATATGAAAGTCGGGGTTCTGGGTCGTGGGTTTGACCCAACTGATCCAATTGTCGTTCGCCTCGCCGCGGGAACCTTCGGCTGTTCCGTAGAACTCGGCCCGAAACAGACCGATACGAATCCGACTGCCGCTTTGAATCGGTTCGCCCAGAAGATCGCTGAGTGTCGCGAGCGGCAGACTCGTTTCGACTTCATAACCGTGGTCGGTACGTCGAGCGAGCGTTTTCAATCCGGGGCAGTTCCACTTGCTGTCAAACTTGCGGTAATGCCGGGCATAGTAGTCATGGACACGTCCTTCCGGATCGATTTCGATGCACCAGTAGTCGTGCAGGTCGTTGTCTTTCGCGATGAAGATTTCGACGCGATCCTCGTGATCGACTGTCGATTCTCCTTTCCACTCCTTACTGCAGATCACGTCGGAGTCGGTGACGTCGAAAGAGAAGTGAAGTCGGTCCCCCACAACCTTTGCTTTGAACGTCGTTGGTGGAGCAGGCTTATCCGACCAGGGAAACGTAAAGTCTGAGATTGTGGTTCCGATGAGACTCATCAGGAGGAAAAAGACAAACAGTGTGGGCTTCATTCGAGACGCACTCCAATGATCATCGTCGGGATGCCGGTGGCTGCGAACAGATTCCCGGCTGCTATTGCGCCAGGGCTCTTCCGTACGAGTTCAGGACGGGCTGCGGATCACCGTGGTTCTGGACATAGTCGGCGTCGATGTACGTGGCGAAGGTCGTAATGTTTCGTACACCGAACTGGCGGTAAGTCGCCACATCGGACCGGCAGACCTCTTCTTTCCAGGGGACTTTGACGGCGGGCCGGGTCCAGCGCGAGAACAACGACACGTCCAGCCAATACTCCAGGACCTGTGTAGTCTCGACTCCAAACACGTCCATATTCTTCTTGAGGATGTCGAGATACCCGAAATTGGTGCTGGGGTCAGGGTTCGTACTGCGAGTCTTGGCTTCCCGGTCAGAGATCGGCTTATTTAGGTCGCGTGCGAACGGCGCGAATTCCAGAAAGATGCCGGGTTCCGGGCGAATCTGGGTTGGAGCAGCGAGCGTGTGGCTGTAGCTGATATGCGCAAGCGTTGCCGCTGGATGCACTTCCCTTCGTAGGGCTTTCAGAATGTGATTTTCGACAATCAGTGCCTGATCACTGGCATTCAGTCCTTTGGCTTGTTCGCTGTAGTCCCATTTCGCCCCATCATCGGGCCAGTAGAAATAGCGATGGGTCGTCGGCGTGAGGATTCTCGCAATGCGAACGGCTTCTTCCGCGATGAGGTCGAGAGCTGTTTTCGAGAACGGATTACAGTTCGAATCGAAAGTACGATTCCCGTGTTCATCCAGGCGAAACAGCGTTGGATCTTTATAGAAAAGTTCGCGCGACAGCAGTTCGCCGACGGCGTGCAGTTCGTATTCGACTTCGATTCCCAGTTGTCGACACCGATTGAGAAAGCTCTGTCCCGCGTCGCTCTGAATGAAATTGATCAGAACATTGAATCGCTGGGCCGCGTGAAGCCCGATGGTATTGATCCCGGCTTGAGCGCATCGCTCGGGCCAGTCGCGGAGAGACAAATCGAACGGATAAAGAACGACACCCCGGGTCTGTTTACGAGGATTGTCTGATTGACCGGAGACCATCGCGCTTCCTACGGTGGAAGCCACAGCAGTCGTCAGGAAGGTGCGACGATTCATCAGGGTAATCGCTTCTTAAAGGGGGAAACTGAGATGCGAGAACAAAGCGGGTCAAAGGGACTGGCTCATGAATTGAATCGTGATGCCGAAGCACGACGAGTCCCGGGTTCCTGTTTTCAGTGATAGAGGATAGGCTTATTCCATTGCTCCGTACGCCAGCGTCCAGAAATCGGTGAAGATCTTGGGTGGGGTGGGGGAATGCAACAGACTTTGCGTCATCAGAATGCCAATCATCCCTTCGGCGGGATCGATGTAGGCCGAGGTTCCCAGTCCTCCGTCCCACCCGAAGCGGCCGGGTGTGCGGAAGATGTCGTCGCGGAAGATGTCGACTCCCACACCGAATCCCCAGCTGCCGTGACGGCCGAAGAAGACCTCCGACCCCGCTCGTTGTTCTGGCGTCAGTTGATCTGACCTCATGAGCTGAATCGATGCGCGGGACAAAATCTGTTTGCGTCCGTGCCAACCGTTATTCAGCATCATTAGCGTGAACGCGAAGTAGTCTTCGATCGTCGCAACGATTCCCCCGCCGCCGGATTCAAACGCCGGTTCCGCATGCCAGGCACTGTTCTGAGCGTCGTCGTAGACATGCAGCTCCTGCGTCTCGCGATTGAAATTGTAACAAGTGGGCAGCCGATCCCGGTTTTGCTCGGGGACGTGGAACGCGGTGTCTTCCATCCCCAGAGGCTCAAAGATCCGTTCACGCATGAAGTCCCCGAGTGACTGACCCGAGACGCGCGAAATCAGGACGCCCAGAACATCCTGACTGATGTGATACATCCATCTTTCCCCCGGTTGTGCGATCAGGGGCAGGGCTCCAAGTTTCTGCAACCACTCGTCGGTTCCCGAGATGAGCGTCGGAAGAGGAGGGCGGTCACCGCCGATGTGATCTTCGCGAATCCGCTTCTGGATCGGGTACGTATCCGGCGGAGCCAGCACGCTGCCAATCCCCATGCATGACGTCAGTAAGTCGCGTAAGGTGATGGGGCGGGCGGCGGGAACCGTGTCGTCCAATTCCGATGCCAATGACTTCAGGACGCGGCGGTTCGCCAGTTCCGGAATCCACGTTTCGATCGATTCATCCAGCCGCAACTGGCATTCTTCCACCAGAATCATGGCCGCAACGGCTGTGATCGGTTTGGTCAGCGACGCAATCCGGAACAGGGTATCTCGCTTCATGAGAGCGTCTTCGCCAACCGACATGGTCCCCAGTCCCTCGATATGGACCTGGTCAACGTGGCTCACCAGCGCCACCAACCCGGGAACTTCCTTCCGTTCGACATATCCGCAAAGAACTCGATTCAGCCGATCAAGTCCCGTTTTCGTCAGTCCCTGGCTTTTCATGCTCAACGTCCTCGCGTGTCCCGTCCCAGTTTGCGGTCAACATTCCGCTCAATGAATTTTCGCTTTGCCGGATCAGATCCTACTTCAGCAGATGCCCGCGCCCCAGTCGACCCCTGCAATTTCTCTGCCGGTGTGATTGAACTTCTCGGATATCTCTGGCGACACCGGCAGCGAACGAGTCCAATTGGCGTCGATTATCGTACTGCTTCAGCCCGCGACTTCAGCCCACGAATTGTGCAAATGCCCTTCGCAGGCCGAAGTTGGTCACCTCGTCATGCAAAGGGTTATTCATGATGGCGGGGATTCAGAGCGAAGCGGTCTGATTGTCACTTGATCGTGGAGCGGCGCGCGATGACGTTCCCACGGTGTCAAATGCTTTTCTGATTCAGCCCGTGATGGAGGGATCGAAGGAGGGCCAGTCGGGGCCGAGGGCTTCGCGCTGAAGGCGAGTCAGTTGTTCAATCCCTTTTGCAGCGAGGTCGAGTTGCTGATTGAGGAATTCGCGTGAGAAGGGTTTGCCTTCGGCGGTTCCCTGCACTTCAATGAACTGGCCCGTACCGCTCATCACGACGTTCATATCGACTTCGGCGGTGCTGTCTTCCACATAATCCAGATCCAGTACTGGCGTCCCGTTGACGACGCCGACACTGATCGCCGCGATGCTGCGCTCGATGACGGGGCGATCGGCAGGGAGTTCGCTACGAATCGAGGCGATGGCATCGCACAAGGCAATGAACCCCCCCGTGATGCTCAGCGTTCGGGTGCCGCCGTCCGCTTCCAGCACATCGCAGTCGATGGCGATCGTGCGGGGACCAAGGGCGCGGAAATCGAGTGCTGAGCGCAGGCTGCGTCCGATGAGTCGCTGAATTTCGGTCGAGCGGCCGTCCATCTTGTCGCGTTCGCGTCGCTTTCGTGGCGAAGTGCTGCCGGGGAGCATGGAGTATTCGGCGGTGAGCCAGCCAGAAAGTGTGGCGGGATCGGAGTTGGCCTTCCAAGGGGGAAGAGTGCTGTCGATGCTGGCGGTACACAGCACCGTCGTCTTGCCGGCGGAGATCAGCACGCTGCCGGGGGCTGCTCCAACAAAGTGGCGTTGAACTCGGATCGGTCGCAATTCTTCGGGTTGTCGCTGGTCGTGGCGCATGGGGGTCTCGTTCGTGTACTCTTCGTCGCAGGAAAATAGAGTTTGCAGATTGTTCAGCAACGTATTCTCGCAGCACATCGCGTTCAATGCGAGAGACTCGTTTCTGCCATGTCCCGTTCAGACAGAAGGCCTGGGGGACAGTTCTGCCGGCGCTCGCAGGCCGGTTGATGGGATGATCCGATCAGGCAGCTTTCCGCGTTCTTCGCTTCGTCAGCTTTTCAACGGGGAGCTCGTACAGGATGGATCGGCCTCTCTTTCCGATGACGTTGACGGCACCGGTTTTTCTCAGGCAATAGGCCATTTTCTGCGAGATCCACCGGGGGATCCGTGCCTCGCGCGCCAGATCCTCGGTGGTGAAGGGAGAGACCAGCGTCACCGGCAACAGAGCCCGCAGATCTGCCAGGGTACGCAGCGAATGCGACGAGACCACCTGCACGAGGCGTCTGTCTTCCACGCGGTAGTCGGGACCGAATCGCCGCCGCCGGACCTTACTGATGCGATGTTCTTCCTGTTCCGTCAGCACCACTTCCAGCGTCAATCGTTGGTGCGGGAAAAGATCGACGAAGTAGACCAGGTCCTCAAACAAGTGGAAGATCGATTCCCGCAAGGGGCTGAAACGCGACGAGATCACCGGGCCATCTTTTTTGGCACGCCGGATGAGTCGTTTGCGTGAGGCGAGTGGCTTCACGACCACGACTTCATGACGATCCAGAAGTGCACGGACTTTGCTGCGAAGAGCGCCCAGCGACGCCTGCTGGATTTCAAACAGAGTCCCATCAACGACGGCGTCGATCCGATAACCATCGACCTGGACTTCAACGTCTTCTGCCGAACCGCTGTAGAGCAGCTTAAGTTCACGATGAAGTGTCGATTCCATGACAACCTGATCTGAGACAAGAATGGCGAGAGCCGAACCAAAATCGGTCGCAGTCGCGGAGCCTCCGCACCTGAGAGTTCGCACCACTGCACCGGAGACTTGTAGCCAGAAATCCAGATTCCGTCGACGTCATTCGGGCTCGCTTGTCGGGGACTGTCCCGCAAGTTGCGGTCAAGTATCAGAACGGATTCGGCGTGTTCCACGCCGGTTCAGGTCGAGGTGCAGAACTGGTTTAGCTGTGCGGAGCTGATTTATTCGTGATGCCATGCCGTTTTTTTAAGATGGTGCGATTCGAAGGGAAACGCCGAGGGCATGACCATGCGGGGGGAATCTGATAACTTGGACTCTGGG
>NZ_DASWWZ010000465.1:0-10099 GCF_036405755.1 Schlesneria sp. | reverse complement strand
CGATATCGACTTCTGCCCGATGCATTTCTTCGGTAAACGAGACGTGCGACTCTTTTAGTTCGCGGATCAGGTTCGCCGCCGCGTCGAACTTCGACAACTTGAATAGCAAGGCGAGAGTACGACCGGATACAGCTGTACTTCGGTCTCCGAGTCGAATTGCCTCGAGGTAATAGTCGGCTGCCTGGTCGTGGTCCCCAAGCTGTTCGCTGATTTCACCCGCAAGCAGCGGGATACGACTCCAGTTCGGGGCGGTTGTCTTGGCCTTACTCAAGTGGGCGAGGCCCTCTCGCCGCAGTGTTTTGGCGTCGCTTTCTGAGGGAGCTCCCTTGCTGGAAAGGGACAGTCGAAGTGCCTGGCCGTAATGCCAAACAGCTTTCTCGCCAGCAATCCCCTTCACTTCTTCCAGAACACTCGCCATGAGGTCGGGCTTCTTCGCGCTGAGAGCGATGTCGAGCAGAGCAAGGCGAACGGGAAGATTTTTCGGTTCTGCTGCGGCGATTTCCCGTCCCAGCTTTTCCGCTGTGACCTGATCCCCTGCATTCGAGAACAGGGGCACCAGTCCACCGGCAAGTTCCCGATATTCTGCATCGGTCCATTTGCTGTTCTTTTCGGCGAGCTTCAATAACTGGGCGATTGTATCGGGCCCACGGTGCCGCATCACGTAGCGAGCCTTGATCAGCCTCAATCTCACCGTGTCGCCAAAATGTTCATTGGCCGATTGGATGAGCTGTTCCGCCTTATCCCACTCACTTTGCAGCAGTGCCAGCGAGATTTCCGCTTGCCATAATTCCATCGAATCGGGGTTTTTTGCGCGGGCTTCTGCGACGACTTTCTCGGCCCCGGCCACGTCATCATGGGCCAGGTGCTTCTCCATGCGGAACAAGGCCACCTGGTCCTGGAGCGAAGGCTCGCCTTCCATACGCAGTAGCACCTTGTCGAATTCATCCCATGTCGCGGGGTGAGTCAGGTTCCAGGCGAGCAATGCCTTTACCAGACCGATTGCCGCAGGCACAGGAGCTTTCGGCAGCGTGAGGAGCTGCTCATATTCCGCAATGGCTTCAGACAGTAATCCTGCGTTGGACAGGGCGTTCGCCAATTCGAGGCGTGACTGAGCGTAGTTTGGATCCAAGGCGACGGAACGCCTCAGGGAAATCAACTGCTGATTCAAAGACAGTGTTTCGCCATGAGCCATTCCAAGCCAGAATTCAGCGTCTTTAGCAAGGTCGGGGCGATCCCGTAGATTGTTACGAAACGATTCGATCAGATCGATGGCTGTGAGCCAATCCTGTCGGTAGATCGCCGACTTCGCCTCGAGGTAAGCAACCAGTTCACGCCGGTACTTTTCCTCACTCAGTCTGCGAATCAGGCCCTCTGCTTCACTGAACTTTCCCAGTTCGATCGCAATATCGGCGAGCGACCACTTGATCGGAAGATTGTCTGGAGCAGCCGCCACCCCACGCATCAGGACGTCGAAGGCGGCCGGCGTATTCTTTTGCATCCGCTCCAGTTCCGCGAGCGACACATAGAATCGGTGATCGGTGGGATGAACACGTATACCGTGATCCGCGTGCTCACGAAGTTCATCCAGCTTGTTGCTGGTGTACGCTAGAAAAATTGCCAGTTGCCGAATGTCAGCATTATCAGGATCAAGTTTGATTGCCTGTTTGATGTCCTTTTCGGCTTGCTCCAGCATTTCGTCTGCATTCTGCAGTTCCAGTTTCCGGGAGGATTTGGGTTCTGCAAGTCGCTCGGCCAGCCACTGTGCCCGATAGTAGTATGCCATCGGGTCGTTGGGATTCTCGGTGACCATCTGGTCGATGACGAGATTTGCATCTGAGGCCCGATTCAACCTCTCATGGCGCAGCGATGCGAGCATGGTGTACGATTTGAGATATGTCGGATCGGCCTCAATCGCAGTTTCCAGGGGCCGCTCCGCCTCGTCGAATCGATTCAAGGAAAAAAAGCATGTACTGAGCTGTGTCAGTGCTTCTGCATCCTTGGGATTCTCCTTCAAGAGATATTCTTCGATTTGCGAAACCGCTTCGGAATAACGACCGATTTGCAGAGAGGTCCGTACCAGATGCCGACGGACGTCCGACCGGTCCGGGACCAGCTTGAGAGCTCGATCCATCATCGCATAAGCCTGATCCGGACGCCCTGAATCCTCAAGCAGCTGTCCGAACAGGATCAGACCTTCCGGGTCTTTTGGTGCCAGCAGGACATAACGGCGGAGATAGGCGGCCGCAACGTCCATCCTGTTTTCTGCCAGGGCACGCTTGGCCGCTCTCACATAGGCCTGTGAATTGCGCGACATCTGGAAGGAGTGCAGAAGGTACAAACCTCCAGCCAGCCCCAGAAGACAGATCATCAACACAAGGATGAACCTGAGGTTCACCGAGCGTAGGATCTTTTGGAGTCTTCGCTTTCTCGACTTTCTGCCTGAGCGTCTGAGCGTCGCGGACAACGGTGAAGCCTTAACAAAATCTTATTCGAGCAGTTGGTGCGGCATCGAGTGTTGCGTCAAAATCAATCAGATTGTTTATGGTCGTAAGTATACTAGCCGTTAGGGAACGTCAACATGCAACTGTTCTTTCAATTTATTTAGAAATTGACGCTCGATGGGATGCAGGTCCCGCTCCACCAGACCAAGTTGAACTGCTCGCTGTAAAGCGTCCTTTGCCTCTTTCAGCCGATCCGTTCTACTATAACCCACTGCCGCGTGGTATTGCTCTTCGGCCGTTTCCTTCTCGTCGATGGCTTTCTCAAATTCTAGAACTGCCTTATCCGAGTGTCCAGCAGCGAGATACACCATTCCTTTAGTGTCTAAAAAGGCCTCGTTTCTGCCCCCGTATTCAATGGCCTTGTCAATCAGACTTAAGGCTTCCCGGTGACTACCACCAGTTAAAGCGAGGACATACGCGAGATTGTTCAGAGCAATTGTATTCTTGGGGTTGCTTGCGAGCATATCCCGATAGATTTTCATTGCCCCTTCATAGTCACCACGCCAGCTCATCAGATCGGTCAAGGCGAGCAGGAGCGCGACTGAATCAGGATTCTCTTTCAACTTCTGTTCGACCAACCGCTGGATCACAGCGAGTTGATCGGATGTCGAGAATTTGTTTCGCATCACCTTACGGGTGATTCCCGTGACTTGAGCGACGGTCGCTTCAGAGAAATGCTCCTGGAGAAGTTCCAGTGAGCGGGCGACCTGTTCCGTAACTGCCAGGAACTCGGCATATGCCAGAATCAGGTCAGGCTTCTCGACGATGAGCTGCTCGTAAAAAGACGTCGCTTCTGCGGCAAACTGCCTCGCGAGATCCGCCTGATCTTTATCCTGTGACAACTTCGTCGAGTAAGTCTCAAATTGCTTGGCGGCCCAGTACTTTCTAAATGTCGCAGCATCAGGTCGTTCGTCCGGTGTCGCCTCTTGTGTGCCGACTTTCTTGAGCAGTGTCGCGACCTCGTGGTACCGATTCCTTGCAAACAGAACCTGCGCCTTCAGGTCGAGTGTGAGCAAGTCATTCGGCACCAGTCTTTCAAGCGTTTCCAGGTAAACTTCTGCCTGCGGAATTTCTTTTTCCATCAAGTTCAATTTCACGAACGCGGCAAGGAAGCGCGGATCTTCTTTACGATCGCTGATCGATCGCCGGAGCTCGGACCGCCACTTCTTCAGGTCCCCTTCCATTTGGTAGAGGCTTGCCAGTAACCAGTGATCATCTGGCTGGAACTCGCCCGGCCGTTCCTGATTAATCAGATCTTCCAGGATCATGATTGCCTGGCGTCGTTCAATGGAGTTTGCACCACGGGCGTAGATATTGGCCTTCAGCCGCAGATCCTCAACTGTGGCAGGGCTGACTTCAGCGAGATTCTTATCGATCTGAACCAATGCCTCTGCCACGGCCTCACGCTGGCCGTAAGTAAGAAGTGCGATGACGAGATTTCGCCGCAGCCAGAGTCGCGTCTGCTGGTTGAGGGCGGGTTTGCCAGAGGATTCCTGCAGCATCTCTCGAATTGCGACTTCGGCCTCTTTGATCGCGCCCCACTTTACGAGGAATTCGATCCATCGACGGGTCAGCTCGGAGTCCTCCGGTGCCTTCTTGAGCGCCTGTTGGAAGTGTGTCTGGGCCAGATCTTTGTTGCCCAGTGCGTCGTAACATTGCGCTAGCACAAGATCGACCTGGTCGGCCTCGAGCGTTTTTTGCGCCTCGGCGATGGTTGCCTCCGCCTGGTCGATTTGTTTGTTCTGAACCAGCGCCCGTACGAGACCGATCCAGGCTTGAGGTCGATTTTTTTCTACAGCGGTCACAATCCGAAATTGCTCGATTGCAGCCGGATAATTATCGACGTTCAAATAGACTTGCCCCAACCAGAGCGGGTCCTTGAAGTTTGACTTCCCGGAAACGAGCTGGGCAACCATCTTGCGCACCTGGTCTTTGCGGCCACGCTGCAATTCGACCGCGATCTCAGATTTCACCATGTCCACAGTGAAAACGGATTGGGAGTCTTTCAACTGCTGAATCAGTTTTTCAGCATCATCGAAACGATTTGCGCCGATGAGCAGTGTGAGGGCACGACTGGCAACGGTCGGGGACCTTTCACCCATTCGGATAGCTTCGAGATATTTTGAGATCGCCTGAATCGCGTCGCCGCGACGGTCGTGAATTTCCGCGGTCAGCAACGGAATTCGTTCCCAGGTCGGCCGGATCGCTCGGGCTTTTTCCAAGTGTCCCAAGGCGCTCGACCAGGCTTCAACATCATTCGTCTCTTGTGCCTTCAGCACCAGACGCTCGGCTTCCCCGTAATGCCAGACGGCTCCTTCACCGACCACACGGCGAATTTCGTTGAGCACCCCCTCCATCAGGTCCAGGCGCTTTGCGCGGCGAGCAATATCCAGCAGTAGCAGGCGAATTCGCAAATTGTTCGGCTGCTCAGTTGAAATCTGCAAAGCGAGACGTTCCGCGTCTTCAAAGTCATTGGCGAGCAAGAATAATGAGGCTAACCCTTCCGCGAGCAGTTGTCGGTCCTGTGCAGAGTATTCCGGAAGGGGCGCCGACAGACTTCGAAGCTCTGTGATCGCCTCGGGCGAACCACCATTCTGAGCGACGAGTGCCCGAGCTTTCATGAGTCGCACAGCGACAACATCGCCGAATTGTTCCTCTGCACCGCGAACAATTTCGTTGACTCGGTCTCGGTCGCGACCCGCCAGTGCGAGATCAAAGTCAGCTGACCAGAGGTCAATCTGATCCTTGTGCGACTCACGCGCAGCAGAGATCGATTGCACGGCTCCGGTGTAGTCTTGCGTGACCAGTTGCCGCTGCATGCGGAGAACGACGAGCGTCGCCTCCTGGCTGCCGTCAGCATCGATTTTTTTTAACACAGCATCGAATTCACCCCAGCTACGTCGGTTCGCGGGCAGCAATAAGTTCTGCCGTAGCAGTAGCTTGGCCAGTGCGACATGAGCCGAAACAGGGGCATCAGAACTTGCGCAAACTGTTTGAAGCTCGTTAATGGCTTCCGTGATCTGATCAGCAGCAGCCAAGGATTCCGCAAGGGCGAGACGTGCCGCGTCCCAGTCCGGGTCGCTGGCAACGGCCCGGCGGAAGCTTGCGAGTTGCTGGTCAGGAGAATTGATCTCTCGGTAGGCCGTGCCGAGCCAGAAATCGACGTGCCGCAGATACACGGGCCAGCGGATCAGTCGCGGACGAACGTTTTCGAAGGTTTCAATGGCTTTCGACCAGTCGCCCTGCAGGAACGACATGCGCCCCTCAAGATACTCGACGAGAGCGTCCGTAAATCCACCCAGCCGAATCTGGGCCAACGAATTTCTGGCGGCGTCAAATTGACGTGACTCGATGAGTAAGCGCGCGAGGTTCCATTGCAGATCAAGATTCTTGGGGATTAACTCTACGCCCCGGCGAATGGCCTCGATCGACGCTTCCATGTTTCCTGCATCAGCTTCCAACGCGGACAGCATCGTGTAGAACTGGGGATTGGAAGGGTGCTTTTCCAACCCGTCTTGAATGAGTTTACGAGCTTCTTCGAGACGATCAGTTTGCTGTGCGATCTGGGCTGCCAGGATGAGCGATTCGATATCCTCAGGTGCGAGACGCAGAGCTTCCCGAACATCAGAATCAATCTGTTTCAGCGTTGCCTCGACATCGAACTCAACACCGCGACGCGACTTGAAAGCGGTCCGTGAGTCTAGAAAGTGCCGGAACAGCCACTGGCTTCGAAACGAGTAAGCTTTGGCGTTATCTGAGTTATTGGCCACCATCTGGTTCAGCGTTTCCATCGCGCCTTTCAGATTGCCAAGCTTGGAAGCCTGGATGGACGCCATCAGAACGTATGGTTCCAGCCTCTTCGGAGCGTCCTTCATGGCCCGTTCGAGCGTGATTTCGGCTTCAGCGAATTCAGACAGCCCGATCTGGGCAGAAGCTAACTGCTCAAGAAGCTCTCCGTCGTTTGGAGAGTCTGGCAACAGGTGGTTCTCCAGATGCTCAATCGCATCGTGGTAGCGAGCAATTTTCAGGCAGATCGTGACAAGTCGCCGACGCACATCAAGTCGTCCGGGGGCTTTCTGGATAGCCCGATCCAGTGCGTTGAATGCCTGTGGAAGCTGATCCTGGTCGGCGAGCTCGAATCCGTAGAGGATCAGCCCTTCTGCGTCCTTAGGCGCCAGCTTGATGTATCTTCGAAGATAATTCAGGGCATCATCGGGGCGGTCTTCAGTCTGGGCACGTTTCGCCTCGCGCATGAAGACATGTGCGTTACGACCCATCTGATATTGATGGAGGAAGAACAGGAGGACCGCCAGAACAACCGGTATGAAAACCACACCTGCCAACCAGCGCAGATTGATCTTGGGCATTTAAGGGCGCCTATCACTTATTCAAAGGCTGAATGGAGTTCACACGAGCAAGATCACCGCTGGGTTTGACCGTGATTTCAATCAATCATTGCCCAATCGGCGCAATACAAAACAACTGACTGTGAACAACACTCTCAACAGATTTGACGCCGAAAGCGGAACTAAAGTTCCGTTGACCATTGATAGACGTTCTTGGCAAATTCTTCCAAGGTTGGAAGCACCACATCGAGGTCATGACCCGGAGTTTGCAGCATGAATTTGATCGTGGCCGGCCATTTTTTCTTGCCCCACAGGTCACGGTGCACGCTTCGCGCTTCTGCTGCCGTGTTGAAGGTGGCGTGACCAATCTGGTACCAGTAGCCCACCACACACCGCTCACCATCACGGTCAAGGAGCAATACGCACATCGGCCATGATCCTGATGGCGCGGTGCATTGCACGGTCCGCTCCGTCACGATCCTCCACCCCGCGTTCGTGTAGCAGATCTTCGGGCTATGAGGAGCTACAGAAGCGACGGTCTCGGGGCGAACCCACGCAGACGCGTGCAGAATCACAGAATTCCCATTGGGATTTTTGTAGTTCCGGTTAATCGAAGAGTCTGCGTTCAGGATGATGGCGACATCCTCATCGACGGGCAGATCGGTTCCGACGTATCCGTCAAGCTCAATCGGAAACGTTTCCAAGCCCCGGCTGAGGGGCTGGACTTCGAAGGTGTAACCCGATCGAACCCACCATGTCCCGACAAATCCACCCACCATCAACAATGCCGCAAGCCAGATCCGACTGGAGAACTGATTCATCATAATCTTGCTCTAAAGGGCTCAAAGGATTGCGATCGAATGAAGCCGAGTTCAATGGACCGAAGCAGAATCACTCATCGTGAAAACATTACAGGTCGCGACATTCTGCGGGTCGATGAAATGCGACAGGGGAATCGTCGACAAAAGTGAGATCTGCGACAAACCGATTGTACGCCGCAGATCTCAACTGGACAGACTACATTGCACTTGTTGATCGGGAAGCCGCAATTCCCGTTGACGCGATGCGCCGCTCTGGAGGCGCCTCGTACGAGTTATAGTAGTACCCGCCGTTACTTTCGCCAGATACCACACAGCCAAAAATGTTAACTCCATAGTCTGTCAGGATGCCGCGAGCACTCGCGACCTGCCCCAATTGACTTCTGTCTTTAAGCACTGCAAGGATCACCCCGTCCGTGTGCTGACCGACAAGCCGGCCATCGACGACAGGAATCTGGGGGCTGCTGTCGACAATCACGAACTCGAACTCAGCTCGACACTTATCGAAGAAGTCATCCAGTGTTCCGTTGGCCGACTCTCGCAGGAGACTTCCTGGGACGTTACCCGCCGTCAGCATACTCAGGTTCGGCCAGTCCGTTTCGATGACCGCTTCTTTCAAGTCGACTCCGCTGCGAAGAACATCGCTCACGCCGGGGCTGACGGGGAACTTCATTCGTTGATGTAGAACCGGTCGTCGCAAATCGAAGTCGACGAGAAGTGTTCTGTGTCCCGAATCGGCCAGGCTGCGTGCCAGTTGCTCTGACAGCGTCGACTTCCCTTCGCCCGAAACGGCGCTGGCGACCATGACGATGCGGTTGCCCTCACTGGCGAGCTTGCGAAGCAGCATCGCTGTGACGCCTGCGACAGACTCAGACATCCGGTCTCGCCAGACCTTCACATCTGCTCCGGCATTCGGATCGTACAGCTTCTTCATGATCTTGGCCGGCACACGGGGCAGAGACCCCAGAACGGGCAGGTTCATGTTGTTATTAATGGTTTGGACATTGTTCACCGGGTTACGCAATGAATCCAGGAATACGAGCAGGCCCATGGGGGCGAACAGACCAAACGCCCCCCCCACAACGACCAGAGGAATTCGTCGTTTCGATTCACCCACCGTAGGGACACCCGTCGATTGGTAGCGAGTGATTCGAGAGGCCGACTGCAACTCGATGGTGGTCCGTTCGATTTCCTGGGTCACCTTGTCGACGATCGGGTCGAGGTTGGTGATCTCTTTACGCATCATCTCGACTTCGATCGATGACCGACCGAACTTTCTCGATTCTGCTTCGAGCAAACTCATTTCGTCACGCAGTTCCTGGGCGTGTGCTTCAAGTGCCTTGATCTTGAGCGGCAGGTTTTCACCTTTAGCTGGCATTCCCGAAGTGGCCATACCGCTTTGAATCAGTTGTTTCACCCTTGCCTTACGCTCTGCAAGCTTCGCTTTGGAGTCCTCAAGCTGCTTGCGATACTTCATCGAGTACGACTCTGCAACTTTGGGGTCGTACCGCTTCTGGGCGAGTTCGATCTTGTGTTCGTAGCCGGCCACTTCTTTCGTGTATTTGACAACGTCTGGATCCGTTTCGATTGCTTCGTTCATCATCAATTCGTTGTCAGCGTTCGTGGTGTCTGCGACTTCCTCTGCCGCCTTTTCTGTCGCTGCGCGGCCGAGCTTGCTGAATTCCTCTCCAGTTGCCGAGGGGTTCTGCGCAATCAATTCGCTCTTGGCCCGCAGGAGCTCGAATGTGACTTTGGACAGTTCCTGTCGCAGGAAGCCGAAGTGAGAGATCACACTTTGCTGTGCGAGGTTGATGGTGTTGGTATCGCCAGTTCCGAATTTCTCAACCAGCGTCCCAAGATTTCCCCGTTTGGTTCGAACCTTCTCCTCAGCATCGCTCAAAATCTGTCGCAATCGCTCAATTCGACTCAGCCGTTCCTGTCGATCTTTTTCAACGACGTCTTTCATGTAGACATCAACGACCGATTTTACGATGCGGTGGGCCGCGACGGGGTCCGTGGACGTGAACGTCACGTTCATGATTTCCGCGTCATCGGGATAAACGACTTTTAGATTCTCCTGCAACCAGCCAATCGGATCGGGATTGTCAGCGATCTGCTTCAGGCTGGCGACTTCCGGGTCTTTAATGGCCTTGTTCAGCGCCGTTGGCTGAAGCAGAAGCTGCCGCTGTGTATTCTTGTAGTTTTTGAGTTCGCCGTAACCATTCTTGCCCTGGTTATCGACAGTTTCGAAAATCAGCGGGGTATGGTTGGGCGAAACCCGGACGATTTCCGTGGCGGTGAACTCTTTGGGGTTCAGGACCCACATCAGAGCAGCCAGCGGAACACTGAAGAGGATTCCGAGAACAGAACCCAGGAGCCAGTTCCGGCGGATTGAGTGCAGGTAACGGGAGAAATCTGCACCAGCAGCCTCGGG
>NZ_DASWWZ010000464.1:0-8569 GCF_036405755.1 Schlesneria sp. | reverse complement strand
CTTGTCGGCGCACAAGATCAATCCCAGCGGCACATCCTCTTCAGGCCGCATTTCGTGCTGTTCCAGCCATCGCAGGTAAAGCTCCATCTGCCCTTTGTCAGCAGCCTGGAATCGCCCCAGCTTCAGATCAATGGCGACCAGGCGACGGAGACGTCGATGGTAGAAGAGCAGGTCGAGGTAGTAATCTTCGCTGTCGACGGTGATTCGCTTCTGTCGAGCGACGAATGCGAAGTCAGTCCCCATTTCCAGAATGAATGATTCCAATTCCCGCAGTATGGCCTGCTCGATGTCCTTCTCGCTGTATGCGCCGGCCAACCCAAGAAAATCGAGGAAATACGGATCCCGAAAGACAAGGTCAGGTGTCAGCCGGTCCTCGTCGCGGAGCGTAGCGAGATCCTGTTCGATGAGCTTGTCAGGTTTTTTGGCGACTGCCGTTCGCTCGAACAGCAAATGGTCGATCTTGTGCCGAAGCGTGCGAACGCTCCAGCGTTCGACGCGACACATCTCAGCGTAGAAGTCCCGTTTCAAGCGATCTTCCAGCGGGATCAGTTCAACAAAGTGGCTCCAGCTCAATTGTCGCGACAGTGTCGCGACAATCTCAGGATCCGAGAATGACTCGGCGAACTGAACCATTCGCCACAGTGCTTTCGCGCTGAATCCTTTGCCGAATTCCTGGATCAATTGTTCAGACAGTGTCTGAAGAATCTCTTGCCCATACTGAGCACGCTCCTCTTCCAGCACGTCCTCTCGAATTCGTCGCCCCATTTGCCAATACAGCATGACCAGTGTCGAGTTGACGGTAACCGCAACCTGTTCCCGCGATCGCTCGATCAATCGACGCAGATCGCTGACCAGTCGCTGCGGCATCGCAGCGACTGTCTTCGAGGTCCGCATCAGTTGTGTCGATTTCTTTTTGGGCATTTTTACTAACAACGGCCGGAACTCAAACTGGCTAAAGTAAAACATGGGTCATCGAGGCAGGTACTTCTGTGGTCGTCACGATACTTTCTTTTTCCGTCCTGCACCTTTGGACGCATTACACGGTCCACAGGTGAGCGCCGCGTTGGATAAATCTGTCTTACCTCCGCGGCTATATGCCTTAATGTGGTCGGCCTGAAAATTCGTCCAGTCGAGTAGTTCGCCGCATATCGTACATTTCTTCTTCTCTTCGCTGCTCCACAACAGCCGCCGTTGCTCAGCACTGAAAATCCGTTTATCGTCCTTCCGTTCAAACAGCCCTTCCAGCAGATGCTGGATCATTTCTCCACGTCGCTTTCGTTGCGTAACTGCATCGGTTGACTGCTGCACGAGAAGCAAATAGTCCGCGTAGATCCGCTGGTTGGAATTGGCACCTAGTGCTTTGCGCTGCTGTTCCCGCACGTCATCGACGCCGGAAGAAAAACGCTGAAGCAATCGCATCGCAACTTGGTTTCGGCGGCGGTCTGTCATGACCAGTTTTTGCTGATGCAGCTCCCAAATCACCAGAAACAGCGAGTAAAACTCAGCCGAGTTCTTGAAGCGGGTCGTCCGCAACTCGGGAAACATCAGCTTTAGCGAACCGAGTGTCGCTGAGAACTCACCGATCGCCTTGGTTAATGAAGCCGAGTGAGTTGCCGTATTCCCAACAGCCTTATCAACAGCCTGCTTCTTGTGGATTGGTCCACCGGCCAGAATCGATGCGAGAAGTTCGCAGACCAACTCGACATCACGCATCCGATCAATGTCAGCCGCTGACAGAATTCCCTGCGACGTGAAGTAGTCACGACACTTGCGTGCAAGCCTTTCCGCTTCCTTGAGGAATGTACTCGTATAGAACCTCGCATGACGGCGTTCGCTGGTGGTGAGAGCCTTGCCGGTCGAGTTGATCCGTACAAAAAGGTCAACAATCTCCGCCAGCGGTCCACTGACCTCGGCCACCTGCAATTTGTAGGTCAAGAACGATGCCGCTCGCTCATACTTTTCAATGTCTTTCCAATTCCACCACTCACCGTCATCATCTTCGGGAAACTTGAATTTCACATCGAAGCCATCCCGGTGGAATGGCTTGATCCGCGAAAATAGGAAAATCGTTTCCAACCGTTGTTTGCCGTCAATGACGTCGTAGACCGGGATGCCGTTTTCCTCTCGACGATAGAGAAAAACTGAAGGGACCGGATAACCTTCGAGAACCGACTGGATCAGCTTTCTCCGATCCGTGATCGTCCATACGCTTTTTCTCTGAAAGCCAGGTTCCAAATTGAGATGTCCTTGCGATTGCAGGTTTCGCAATTCAAGAATCGTCTTGGTGCCATACTCAACTGAGATACCGTCTTTCATGCTATTCCTCGCTGCTCCGATTTGACTTTCATCAGCTTCATTTGTTGATCGACCATTGCGTCTTGATCGGTTGCGACCTGAGAGGTCACGGCGGTGTTGCATTCTTCGTTACTCAGAAGCTGCCGCGACCCATCTGGAAAGACTGTTTTCCATTGCTTTTGTGAATAGCTTGATCCCTTAAAGGCATTTGAAGGACGTTTATGTTTTGGTTTCTTACGCCAGACGAAGGCGTCCATACCCACGTCGATTGTCACTCCGGTTCGACAAACCGAGATAGGGCCTCCGCTCTGGTCCGTGATTTGACGCGCGAAGCGCAGAACATGTGACGTGTCTGGTTGCGCGTAGTCGCGGCCGGCCACTTGCTCGAATCGTTCAACTGCATGTACACAACAGACCAGTTGGGCATACCCGACACCGACGGCCTTCCCGGCATTTGCACATTGAGCCAAGTACCGAAAGAGCCGAACACCTCGGTCCAATAGGCGGTCACCATCGTCGTCGCGATTGTCGATCAGCAACGGGTTATTGCCATCCTTCTGACGCTTCCGCGACTTCCTTTTTGGGAGCTCTGCTGGAAGCGTGACGGCGTTTCCAAGGTCTTTTTCGGGCAGCGTAGCATCCCAGATGATCCCTTCGATCTTGTGAGAGGTGTTGCCAACACCAACCGTCCCGCCGGCCTTGCCTTTCGGGATTGCGAGACATGGGCCATTCAAATAGCCGACTGCTGGCAATGCAGCCACGATTGCTTGCAGGTCGTCGTGAGTACCGTTCCAAGGGGCCAGTTGCGGTAACCCGTACCGCTCCTGTAGTGATTTCGCATAGGTGGCGATCAGATTGTGGTTGCTACCGATCCTGGATTTGCCGGGGAGTACCGCCAGTCGGCTAGCTCGCCATGTCGAAGTTGGGAAACACTCGAGAAGCCAATAGCATCCAGGTTCCATCGTGTTGGCCCCCGGATCAACAGCTGAGTTTGCAATGTGGGCGTTCCCGAGACTTACAAGCTCAGCGAATACATCAATGCAGAACTTAATCCAGCCATGTTGGGTTTGTGGGTATGTCCTTCCATACTCGCCCGTCTTCCCCTGACAGCGTGCCTCGTATTCGCATACTCTCCCGACACCGCGACGCTCGCCAGCAAGGGGTTCGCGCCAGCCCTGCGGGCCGTCCAGACTCACCGCTGCGATGTTTCGTTCGCGGACAATCTTTTCAATTGTCTGGGCCATTGATTTGGGCGAAAGCTGAATGTCCGGCCAGTCGATGCAGCCGCACTCGACAGTCTGCCATGCAGCCGCATCACCAGAAGTGAATCCAAGAATCGCCGACCCGTTGTCTTGCCAGCTTCGAGAGGCGAGGTCGATCCCCAAGACACGCAGCGTCTCGTTCATGTTCCAGCCCTCCGTCTTCCGCGTCCACGTGTTGCCTTCGGTGGCTCCCAGGCTTTGATTTCATCCAACGTCCAGCCGGTGCCTCCGTCCGGGCGCGGGAGATTGCGGGCTTCTTCGTTGATGAAACCTTCAAAGTAGTCTCCCATTGGAACGCCATATTCGGGGTCGACTTCGTTGTGCCATTGTTTGAGCCAAGGGAGGAGTTCGATCAGGCAGGCAAGCAGCGGGACAAGTCGCGGGTCGTCTCGGCCGCCGAGGCGTTCCTGGATGTCGACGTAGTGGGCGCTGATCGCACGGGCCTGTTGCAGTTGGTCGTAGCCCCCCCAGACGAGCATCAGTGTGCCGTCGTTTCCTTCGCAGTAGGGCAGGCTGATCCAGCGTTCTTTGGGAACATCCAACTTGCCTCGCAGCGACCAGTAGCGGGCCTCGCCAGTGGAGATGAAATCAGCGCTCGTGTACTTGGGTGGAACGGGGACTGAAGTGGTCAGCTTCTGGCTTTCAGCGGTCAGCCTTTCTTTCTTCGCTTCCAACCGCTTGCGCTCGCCATCGTCTTCCGTCTTTTCCAACTGATCGCTGATCACTGAAAGCTGATCGCTCAACCTGTCTTCCTGCCGTTGCAGTTCCCAAGTCTTCTCCCACTCGGCCCGTTTGCGGAGTCCAGACTCTTTGTAACGCAGGATTGGCAACAGCGGGACGCTTTCGGCGGCGACGAGTTCCTCGACGAGTTTTTGCACGTCGAACGCCGGATCTTCGCGGTACAGTTCGCCGACTTGCTGGAACTCGGTGTCCTGCCGAGCGATGTCGGCGAGTTTGGCGACGGAGACCAACGCGATGTCGAGCTTAGCAGTTGGCTTTCCGGCGTCATTCATCCGCCCGTCGAAATCAAAATAGCTCTCCAGCCGATCCAGCAGCCATTCGCGGAGGGCGCGTTCGAGCTGCGTGTCCCACGGTTCCGTGTTCCAGCGGCGTTTGTACTCGGGTTGTTCAATCAAGCCAATATTCGGATTCTGCTGCAACAGATCGTGTCGGCGATGGTAAAGCCGGACGTAATCATCAGGCCAATGAGCAGGCGGATCCGTGCGCGGTGTGGCATTGTGACGCTCGAACCACGTCGTGGGTGCCGCGGCCCCGCGTGCGATGCTTCGGGCCAGCAGGATTTCAAATGAGCGCTCGCCAAAGGCCAGCGGGAATGGATCGCCCGAATAAGTCAGGTCTTCTTCGATCAGGCCGTACAGCTTGTAGCAGGCCCAGTCGAGTTCCTCTTGCAGGAAGATCATCAGGCCACGGAGGTTCTCGTAGCGTTCGCGGGCCTGGAGAAAAGTCTCGCGCAAAGACGCAAACGCGCAACGGTCGCCATTCGCATTCTTTGCACCTTCGTGCCTTTCTGCGAGGATTTTGGCCGGTGTCGTAGCCTGAAGTCGCTGGGCCAGTTCATCCAATCGTTTCGCCAAAGTGATTGGGCGTCCTGCGGGCAGCGGCAATTCCGACAACATTCCTGCGGTGTACTCGTAAGTATTGAAGGCGACATCTCCTGTTGTCCGTGCACCATGCTGATCCGTGGAGTCGCCCTTGTTGTGTCCAACTTGTTTCATCCAGAAGCAGGCGCTGGAACTGTTCAGCAGGCCGAGGAGCGCAAAGTAGTCATCTTCCGTGACCGGCCGGGCACTCCCGACCGGCGAGTCGATCACGTCGGGCAGTTTGATCACGGGGCTATGTCGATTACATATAATGGGCTTTGGCGCAAGTGCAAAGTGGTTGTGTGTCGCAACTGCCGCGAAATGAATAAGCGCATCTGCCCGCACACGACCCTGCATAATGATCGCGTATTCGTACCATCGCATTGCTCGCTCGTGCTTTTTCTTTCCGAAATACAAACCAGCTGAAATCGTAGATCGAAATGACCAAAGGTAACGATTTGTTACCGCATCTAAAGTCGAGATCGGTTCAGCAGCGGAGTCATAGGGAAATAGACACTGATCTTTAGACAAATGATTCCAGTCGCGGACGTCGTCACCTGTTACGAAACTGCGACGAAGCGAATTTGAAATTCCACGTCGAGACCACGTCGCAACGTCCTGATCGATAAACACGTCATCATCACCAGCAATCGCCATCACACCAATTTCCGATACAAGTTCCCCCAGTGTCTGACCCGACGATGCTTCAATGCTTTCTTTCAACTCCGCTGCCCCGCCGCCTCCGATTGACCATGGATGTGTATGGAACCGATCCCGATCAGAATCGCTGACGCTGACAAACTCGGACTGGCTACCGGGCTCGTCAATTTGATTGACAATCGCAGACCACACGAGTCCCTGTGCCGGATTGTCAGGAGTTGTCGGCTCGCCTCGAATCCCCATAACCGCGCGAATTGTGCTTGCGACTGGCGAGCGGTTGCGTCCCAGCAATATCACTGTCGGCGTGCCGTGGCCAGGGATATACGCGCCGCTGGTGTCGATCACGTGTGTAAGTTCAATCGTTGGGAAAAACACCTCAATCATCTTCTTGCCGAACTCGCGCTTCATGAACGAATTCGCAGTGATCTGCCCAGTGAACCCGCCCGCTTCTCCATACCGTTCTCGACCTTTGATGGCCAGCCGAAACAGCCGCTCCATGAAAGGGACAGCCAGCGAATACTTCATATGGCACGATTCCGGATACATTCTGCGATACGCTTCGTTCGCAGCGCGATCCTTCGGCGTGATGTAGGGCGGGTTTGCCACGACAGCATGATAGATCCCCGGATAAAGAATCTTGCGTAGCAGTGGCAGGTCTTCCGGCAGGTACGAATGCTCGACAGGCTCCCAATCCCCCAGCGTCTTTTGTTCGCGTGTTCCGGGACCGTGCAGCAGGGAATCTCCGCAGGCCAGGTTCAAGTGAAAGTCGGGAGCATCACACAATCGCTTGGTTCCCGAGGCCCGCATCGCGGCCAGTAGCAGTCGGAACCGCGAAATCGCAACGGCATACGGATTCAGATCGACGCCATGCACGCTATTAAGAGCTCGTTGCACCAATTCACGCATGTTCGTTGCTGGTTCGCGTTTGAGCCAGCGATCCAAAATGCGCCGAAATGATCCCAGCAGAAAGTGTCCACTGCCGCAGGCCGGGTCGATCATGCGAAACCCAGCGGCGGTGGTCTCCCCGGTGCCGGAGTTCACAACAGGCTTGGCATCCAACCCGAACTCATCCAGCGCAGGCTCCAACGTCCGTTCAAGAATAAACTCTTCCACAAACTCCGGCGTTTGAAGGAGAGCGTACCTCTTGCGAATCGCTTCCGAGAGATCCTGGTACAGATCGCCCAGAAAGCGAGTGTCCCAGGCCGGGTCAGCGAAGTCATGGACGAGTAAGCCGGTGTTAGCATCGATCTTCTGGAAGAACCGCAGCAATTCTCCAGCAGCATCGCCGGACAGCCAATTCGGCAGCTCGCGAAGCGGATTGTGCCGCCCAAACACGTCCCGTGTGCCGGGTAGCTCGGCAAGTGCATTAAACACCGAGAGCAGGTACTCTCGGTCGGTCTCTTTCGGATGGGCGCGAAAGTAAAGTTCATGCTCATCTCGTGCCCGCTGAAGCCGTTCGTTGGGGCCAGCGATCTTCGGCGGGTCGATCAACTGGTTGTCTTCCAGAAACCGAACGAAGACGCACGACAATACCCACGCCGCCGCTGTCTGCGTGATGGCACCCGATCGCCAGTCCTCATAGTTCTCCGCTGTCCGTTCGGCGTTCTTTGCTCGGTCATACTCCGCGCGCAGCGTCTGACCGACTTCGGGGACATCCGAAGATTCACTCCGTTCCTGCAAATCGGTTTCCAGCCGCTTGAGGAGGGATTGGAGATCGGAGAGGAGTTGCTGCCGGTTAATCACTCGTGAGCCTCTTGTTTTCCATTTCCACGGTGCAGGTTCTTCAACCAACTCGTCGGAATTCGTGCCTTTTGTCCGGGGCCGATCAGCGGGACGGGCTTGGAGTCGATCAATGCCTGGCCGTCACCGGGCAAAAGCAGCCAGAGGCCGGGGATGCCGTCTCGCCGTCCAACTTTCTGCGACAGCCGACTTAGCAAAGCCATCTGGTCGTAACGGGCCAGCAGACCGGGATAGATGACGAGCATCGTCTTATCAACGGCGTACAGTTTCTGTTCGATCGCTGGCATACACCGGCCGACGAGCATCATCAGCTTGTCCCAGTCGCCATCGTGCGGATGGGCGTCTGTTTTGAGTACCAGGTCCCATTTCACTTTCGCTGCTTCTGCGGTGTTGTGCAGTGAATCCAGAAACAGCCCCTCGAAGTCGACAAGCTGAAGTGGAAACCGGCGACAGAGTTCATCACGCGCCCGGTCGTAATACTTCGGGCTGACCAGCAGCGTCAGAAACGAGCCTTCCTGGATGGCCCTTGTGAGACGTTCCTCGAATTGACGGGCATCTGCCTCCTCCGGTGTGACATCGCCCGCCTCCCCGCTCTCATTCGTGGTGTGCCAGCGTGAGACGGATTCGCTGGCGCTGCTGACCGAGACAGGGTCTCTCAGTGGGCTGCTGTAACAGCCGACTCCGTTCTTGCCTTCCGGATTCCAGCGGAAGTTGAACCCAGCCTCCTTGAGCAACCCGTCCACTTCGGGGTAATCGGGCAGTGGTGCAGCTTCGGGATAGCGGCTGGCGATCCGCTCGCGAATCTGATCGACGGTGAGCGTCCGCATGCCCAGCAGCGTGCCTTGCGAGAGCTTGAGCGCACGGAGTGACGACATTCCACGCGGGTACAGTTCCTTCTGGCTGGACACGGCGGCTTGTTCAGAAGCGATCGCAGCGAGACGAATCAGTCGGGCATCGGAGATAAGCACATCACCGGGAGCTTGGATTCCTCGCAGTCGTTCCAGACATCGC
>NZ_DASWWZ010000463.1:0-11374 GCF_036405755.1 Schlesneria sp. | reverse complement strand
ACTCGGTTTTTTCGCTCCCGATCCACGGTATTGCGCGACGCAAGATCCCGAGTTAATGGCTCAGGAATTCAAATCGATGGTTCGGACACTGCATTCGTTCGGTATCGAGGTCATACTGGATGTGGTCTATAACCATACGGCGGAAGGAAACGAGCGGGGACCGACGTTGTCGTTTCGCGGCATCGATAATACCAGCTACTACCTGCTGGATGCGGAAGAAAAACGCCGCTACATGGACTTCACGGGCTGCGGCAATACGCCCTACATGCGTCATCCACGCGTTCTGCAACTGATCATGGACAGTCTGCGGTATTGGGTTACCGAGATGCACGTGGACGGATTTCGATTTGATCTGGCCACGACGCTGGGACGCCAGTTCCACAACGTCGACAGTATGAGCAGTTTTTTCAACATCATTCATCAGGACCCGATTCTATCCCAGGTCAAGCTGATCGCAGAGCCTTGGGATGTTGGCGAAGGAGGGTACCAATCCGGGAAGTTCCCTGTGATCTGGACCGAATGGAACGGTCGATATCGTGACTGTGTCCGCTCCTTCTGGAAAGGGGACGGCGGAATGGTGAATGAACTGGCTACACGGCTGGCAGGCAGCAGTGATCTCTACGAAGACAACGGACGAAAGCCATCTGCCAGTGTCAACTTCGTCACGTGCCATGACGGGTTCACGCTCAACGATCTGGTCAGCTACAACACCAAACACAACGAAGCAAACGGTGAAGGAAACCGTGACGGCAACGACCATAATCTGAGCTGGAACTGCGGAGTCGAAGGTCCAACTATCGATCCCGAGATCCTCGAACTGCGTGCACGACAGCAGCGGAATTTCCTGGCGACCCTGTTTGTTTCGCAGGGGGTCCCCATGCTGCTCGCGGGTGACGAACGGGCCCATTCAGCACAGGGCAACAACAACTGTTACTCGCAGGACAATTTCCTGTCGTGGCTTTCGTGGGACTTCAAACCGGCTCAGAAGCGGCAGTTAGACTTTGTCCGGCGACTGATCCAAATTCGCAAAGAGCAGCCCGCACTCTCGCGTCGCCGATTCTTCAAGAGCTCCGTTCAGGGAGACGATGTTGACGACATTTACTGGCTCGACAACTCGGGCCACCGGATGAGTGAGGCGGCGTGGAGTGATACCTCGCGCCGTTCGCTCGGCATGCTCCTGCTGGGACATTGCAGTCAGATCGATGAGCAGGGGGCCTGTATCATTGGTGATAACCTGCTGGTCCTGCTGAATGCGGGAGAAAGTCCGGTGCCATTCACGATGCCGCGAGCGGTCCAGCGATTCAAAGCCATTGACCGGCTGTTCGATACATACGATGGTTCGACCGACATCGTGAAATACGAAACCGCAAACCCCTATGTTCTTCAGCCAAGAAGCATGGCCCTGTTCCGTCACAGGATTGGGGATTGACCGCGGACGAAGTTGTCCGCGCTCGTTCCTCTCGCATTCCTTGCAATGGCCGACACAGGATAAGCACGCGGAGCTGGTGCGCAGGACCGTAGACAATAAAAGTCAGGCCTGAGTGTCCCCTATCCAAAACTGGCTTGGGAGGCATTGAATTGTTCGATGAGTCTGCGCGCCAGTTTCGAATGATAGGACTTGAATGCCCGGCCCCACTCCCCGGGCGGCGTTGGCTCCGCGGTTTCTTCACCCCTTTTCGAAACTTTGCGTCAACGATCGCAATTGGGTCAGTTGGTCAATCAGCCGAGGCAGTTCTGACAGCGGGACCATATTGGGACCATCGCTCAAAGCCTTGTCCGGGTCAGGATGGGTCTCGAAGAAGACGCCATCGCAGCCACTGGCGACAGCGGCACGGGCGAGGAAAGGGACCATGTCGCGACGCCCACCCGTGGTGGCGCCACCGGGCAATTGAACGCTGTGCGTGGCATCAAAGATGACAGGAGCGCCGAACGACTGCATTACCGGGATGCAGCGGAAGTCGTTGATCAGCCGACCATACCCGAACATTGTTCCCCGTTCGGTGAGCAGGACATTCTGATTTCCAGAGGCTTCGCACTTTTTGACGACGTGAACCATATCTTCCGGGGCGATAAATTGCGGCTTTTTGACGTTGATAATCCCGCCGTGTTGAGCCGTTGATTTTGCCACTGCTTCCACCAGATCGGTCTGGCGGGCCAGGAAGGCTGGGATTTGCAGAATCTGACAGACTTTCGCCGTCGGCTCGGCCTGCGCTGGTTCATGGACATCGGTTGTGAGAGGTAATCCTGTCTCTGCACGAACTTTTGCCAGGATTTCCAAGCCCCGTTCCAGTCCCGGTCCGCGAAAACTGTCAACGCTCGTGCGATTCGCCTTATCGAAGCTCGATTTGAAGACGATTTGAACGCCTTTCGACTCCGAGATCTTCGCCAGCTTCCTGGCAATCTGCATGACAAGCTCTTCGCTTTCAATCACGCAGGGCCCCGCGATGAACAACAGGGGAAGACCTCGACCGCATTTCCAACGCCCGACCTGGACGGGATTATTTGGCACAATAGCTCCTTCTAGAAATGTAGCGACTCCTCAAGTTCGCCGGTGCTCCGGTCCGATGTCGCAGAAATAGTGTCAATCGCGGCCTCTTTTGGGCTGCAGGCCATTACTGCACTCGACGTACTTCACGGGCGATCCAGTACCGAATCTTATCGACGGAAAGAGATTCCCGCGACTCCGGCTTGAGCCAGATCAGGAGACTCGCTTCGAACACGACGCGTCATGACGACGTGGGAAATCCTGCGTCTCGTTCGAAGTAGAGTCCCCTCTCGGAACGATTTGTCACGTTCCGACTTGTCCGGTCCACGTCAGTAACTGTTTCCAGAACGAAGCATAATCGTGTCCGACTTCGATCCCCTGTGACTGAGCAGCCTGACCCGTGACGCGGGGCAAACCCCAGTCAACAAAGCCCCCCACCCAGTGAGGAGCGACGTCGCTGAGGAACGAGGCGGTTCGGCCTTTCCCGTATTGTCCGGTGACCAGAGCGGGGTACTTCTGATCCGGCGTGAACGACCAGCCCGAGTTGCTTGAGTCTGCCGAATTCGATGTCCCCGCGTATGTCGCCTTAAAGGTGTGAGCTTCCAGGACCACTTTGGAATCGGGTTTTGGTGTCACGTGGTTCATCCCGCCAATTGCAGGAGGTCGCGTGAGCCACGGCAGGCCGCTGATGGCTGGATGCTCGGTTGCCGGGACCAGCCAGGCGGATTGGTCAAAGTTCATTCTGTCATCCTGGGCCGCGATCTCCACGGGCAAGGCGGCCGCCAGAGGGGTCCCGTTCCAGTCGCCGCCGAATCCGTGATACGACTCCCACCCGCCGATCATCAAGAGCCCGCAGCCTTGCTGAATGAGCTTGAGAGCCGCCTCCTGGCATTCTGGAGCAAAGTTGGCGGCCGGGTAGTCGCTGAGGATCAGCAAGGATCGAGGTTTCTCAAGGTCCGCGATACTGATTCGCTGGTTGCTGGGGATGTACTGAAAATTAAAGTTCCAGGTAGTCAACATACCTGCCAGATAGGACGCGGCGCCGTTCAGGTCAGTGTCGCCGCAATACAAAATCGATCCGCTCACAGATTCACTCTCCCGAGAAAAGTAGGTGCGCAATCTTAGTGGATGGCGCTTCCCGCCGTCTGCCCCGCAATGTCGCTTCCGTGGCTGGAAATGTCGATCGCAAGATCAGAGCAAGGTGAAAAAGTGCGGCAGAATAATCGCGGATGGCCAGTTTCATTGATCGAAGTCCCGAAAACCCCGCCGGTGAGCTTGCAGACCTGGCGCAATTTGGTTGTATTGATCCCCTCGCCTAGCACTGTAATTGCCCCCCGCGAATAAGGCTTCCCTCAATGCATGGATTTGATACTGCAGCATCGCCAGAAGAACCAACGCGCTCTTCAACTCCCTGGTGGAAGGATCTGTCACGCTATCACTGGTTTGTGTTGGTCGTGGCAGCGCTCGGTTGGCTCTTCGACACGATGGATCAGCAGCTTTTCAACCTGGCTCGTGTTCCCGCGATGCGCGAACTGCTCGCACCGGCTCCCGGTGTTTCCCCAGCTCAGGCGGACGTTGAGTTCTATGGCTCAATTTCCACGTCGATCTTTCTGCTGGGCTGGGCGACGGGCGGTCTAGGCTTTGGAATTCTGGGTGACCGGATCGGCCGAGCCAAGACGATGCTCCTGACAATTCTGCTCTATTCGGCCTTTACAGGACTGAGTGCTCTTTCCTGGGACCCATGGAGTTTTGCCGCGTTTCGATTTTTGACCGGCCTGGGTGTGGGTGGGGAATTTGCCGTTGGTGTGGCACTCGTGGCCGAAGTGATGCCCGTTCGGGCGAGACCATTCGCGTTGGGGTTACTCCAGGCACTGTCTGCTGTGGGAAATATCTCGGCCGCGGTGATCAGCCTTGTTCTATTCGAACTCGAAGAACGGGGGGCGGTGGGGAGCGCCTGGCGAATCATGTTCGTGATTGGGGCCTTGCCCGCGCTGCTCGCGATCCTGATTCGTCGACGATTGAAGGAGCCTGAACAGTGGCAGGCCGCTTCGGACGAACAACTCCAGAAGCAACTTGGATCGTACAGTGAACTGTTTGGTAACCCCACTTGGCGGCGAAACGCGATTGTCGGGCTGATCATGGCGGCGTCCGGGGTGATCGGACTGTGGGGCATCGGATTCTTCAGTATCGACCTGACCCGGTCCGTCTTCCGCAAGTCCTTCGAAAACGACCTGCGCGTGGCAGGCGAGGCCGAGAAGGACCGGGAATTTATTCGACTGATTGTCAGCAAGCCCCAGTTACTGAGCGAGGCAAAAGCGGTCCCGTTCCCCAATCAGTTGTTGTCACCTGCGGCAGGAAATAAAGACGCTGAAGTCATCTACTCTGAAGTACAAAAGAGAGTAAAAGCCGGGGAAACGCCGACCGCATCGGAGATTGCCTCGAGCCTGTCCAAAACGGATGACGAGCGAGCGCGTCGGTTGGAATATCTTTCGGGCGACGAAGTTTCAGGCGATGCCGCCGCGGTCGAGGGGCATACCGACCGCATTTCGAAACGAGCGAAGAAGCTGACGAATCAGTTGGGGCGTTGGGCGGCATTCACATCTGTCATGCTCAACATTGGTGCCTTCTTCGGGATCTATGCCTTCACCTACGTCACCTATTACACCGGTCGCAAGCCCGCCTTCGCGGTCGCTTTTGTCCTCGCAATGCTCAGTACAGTGATGGTGTTCGGGTACCTCACCGAGTTCAGCCAGATCTTCTGGATGATTCCCATTATGGGTTTTTGCCATCTCGCTCTGTTCGGTGGATACGCCATCTATTTCCCCGAGCTCTTCCCCACGCATCTGCGCAGCACAGGGACTTCGTTTTGCTACAACGTGGGGCGCTTCGTGGCGGCGTCCGGACCGTTCGCTCTGGGAGCTTTCAGCAAGTTCGTCTTCCACGGGTATGAGGAACCGATGCGTCAGGCGGGAGTGACGATGAGTGCCATCTTCCTGATCGGATTGCTCGTTCTACCATTCGCTCCAGAGACCAAAGGCAAACCGCTACCGGAGTAACGTTCTCTCGAGGTATCTAAAGCTGTCGACGGGGATCCGGCTTTAAGTTCTGAGATTGACGGTCTCATCAGGACGACTGATGTGATTGTTCAACAGTGATGAGTTTGGACACGGAAACGCTTGAAACCGGATCCCGCGCCCCTGGCGGCGTGGGATCCGTCTCGTTGAGGCAGCCCGGGCGATGGTTCCTGCGTCCGCGTGCGGTAGCGGGCAAACACGTGTTTGGCGCGATCCGAGAGCGTACGCCTTGGGGTCGGGTGCCCAGATCTCCAGACTGGCTAACATTCGATCAGAACGATCGACTCACTCGGAAGCCAGTTTTGAAATTTGAGTACCCGACCCCAGTTTGTTGAAACGCCTCTCGCTGACCCACGTCGGGGCGTGGTTCCGGTCTACAGAATCGCGAGTGCCTGCTTGGTGCGCTCAAGTAATGGCGAGTCAGGTTCGCCTGCGCCTCGCAGGTAGTAGACACTCGCGGCCATCAGTTGCGGGCGAACGGCTGGGCTGGCGTACGAAAAATCTTCGAAGGCCGAGGCCGCAAACTTGAAGTCGTGCGAGTCCGTCCCCTTGGTGAAGATCAAATGCCGAGCTGCATCGAAGAACCGGGCGGGATCTCCTCCATGGCGACTGTAAGCCAGCACCTGCGCAGCTGCCGTATCCCGATTCTGTCGCAATCCATCGAAGACCGCTTCAATGGACGGTGGAACTGCGTCGCTCGGTTGGAATTCGTCGATGTTCGGCTTATCGGGGAAGCGGCCACGTTGCCGCGTCCCCTCGCGGAACAACGCGATCCACGATGCTGCCTGCAGCAACGCGAGTCGCCGCGTTGAATCGTTTCCACTTTGTCGGAAGATGAAGAACAGGGCGTTAGTGGCTGTCGTCGCGTGAAGGGGGACAATTGCCTGTTCTCGCATCAGAAGCTCTCCGGCTGCCAGCAGGATGGCATCCCACAGAGAGCTTGCAGCCACGCCTCGATTGAGTTGAGTGACCACTGCCTGGGCCGCTTCTTCGGGGGTGGCGACGCGCAAGGACTGAACCATTGACCGAGTGACTTCGGGGTCGGGTTTGCCGTCCATCCAGTCACCACGAATCTTGCCGGCCAATTCCCGATTCTTGTCGTAGGGGGCGGCTGAGTCCGTGTTTCCCCCGTTAAGCAAGCCGTAGACGAGCGACCGCATCACTGGCTCGGCATGTTCCCAACCGATCAAGTCCAGCGTGCGGCCCGCACAGGCTGCAAAGATCGCTTTATGCCCGATGTTTTGCCAGTCTCGAATCGCGTACGGCCAAACGATTTCCATAACTTCGGTGGAACTGGCGGATCGGCAAAGTCCCGCGATAGAGACGTCAGCGGCCGCTTCGTCCCAGCGGTCCATGGCCTCGATGAAGCGTGCTCGTGACTGAGAGGCCGAAGGGACCTCTGCGTCGCGAACAGCAGATAAGGTCCAGTCTCCTTCTTTGACGTCCTGGGCCTGCGCGCCTTTGAAATTATCGAGCGCCCAGAAGAACGGAAGAAGACGATCGGCCTGCGATGCATCGAGCGAAAGTTGATGGGCCGCACCCATCACCATCACCGCGTGAAATTTGAACCCGACGGGGCGGGGTTTGATATTGCGGATTCCAGCGAGAAAGAGACCTCCGACGAGTTGCCGATAGGGAAGTCCGTTTTTGAGTTTTTCAACCGCCTGCTCCAGAATCTTCTCGCGTGGAGCCTGCTCAATCCAGCAGACGACTCCTTCCATTTCAGGCCGGAACTGCACAATTGTGGGATCAATTGCCACGTCTTCCGCTCGGGCGGAGGTCAGTGAATTCAATGAGCACCAAGCGGCGCTGCCAGTGACGAGCGTGCCGCCGAGGTCACGGAGAAACTCGCGACGATCAATTGGAAACATGCTGTTCCTTTCCAAGCGGATGGAATCATCGAGCGGAATGGCCCACCAATTTGCCAGTGTAGCAACTGGATGAGCTGATTTCCTGATCCAGCGTGCGCTGCGAAGATTTTGACGTGAGTTTGATGAGAGGACTCCAGAGACCAGATCATTGGATCCAGGGAACATTTCGCTGAAAAAAGGGCCCCTGAAAAAAAGGGCCTCTTTCGTAGCTCGGGTCTTGTCGGGGTTGATACGATGCGCGTCTAATCCCACATGAAGCAGGACGGCAGCCAATGACGGGCGAATTTACCTCTGTACCGACACCGAACTCGATTCGACGTCTCAACCAGATCATGGAGACGATGCGCGAATTGAGTTTGCAGACTGATCCGCAGGCCATGGTACGCGAGTACTATGAGCGGATGAGGCAGGTCAATCCGCAAATTGATCGACGCCTGGCCATGAGTCGGCGTGAACTCTCCTATCCGGACTTCCTCATCACTCGATACAGCGAATGGGAAGATGATATCGATCCCTGGAAAGAGCCCGAGCGTTTGCCCTTACTTTCTGGTGGAATCCTCGCTGAACTGATCTACGGAAACGAACCGCGGATCATCAACAACCTGAACGTGTCTCCTGACGATCCTGCTTACGAATATCTCGAAGGACAGCACTCGCTGCAGGCCATCCCGCTGCTTGACCAGGGTTTGTCGCTGAACATGTCCCTGCATATGCGGCGGGTCCCAAACGGCTTCTCGTACGAGAACCTGCCCGAATCAGTTTGGCTGGCAAACTTGTTCGGACGCGCCACGAGTACTCTCGTCCTGGCCGAGCGACTGAAGGAAGCTTATGAAGAGATTGATCGCGAACTGAAAGCGGTGGCCCGGATTCAGCGGTCGCTGCTGCCGATCAAGCTCCCCCAGATCCCCCGGATGAAACTCGCGGCGTCGTACCAGACAGCGCGACGGGCCGGAGGTGACTACTACGATTTCTTTCCACTGGGGGACGGGCTTTGGGGGCTGCTGATCGCGGATGTCAGCGGCCATGGAACACCCGCGGCCGTGATGATGGCTGTAATGCACAGTATTGCGCATACGTTCCCCGGCTCGACAATTACCCCGGGGGCGATGTTGAACTACCTGAACGATCGCCTGTGTCAGCACTATGTCGGTAACACGGGCACATTTGTGACGGCATTTTACGCCATCTTCGATCCCCAGACACTGCGGTTAACCTACTCGTCAGCTGGTCACAATCCCCCGCGGCTGCGACGCGGTGACTCGGGCAAGATCAGCTCGCTCATTCACGCGCAGCATTTTCCGCTCGGCGTGATGCATTCTTTCCGTGCAGTGGAGGCGGCGATTGATCTCCGTCCTGGAGATCAGTTGATCCTGTACACGGATGGGATTGTGGAAGCCGCAGGACCCGACCAGGAACTTTACAGTCTGTCACGACTGGACCACGAGATTTCGAACACATCTCTGGATCCTGAGCAGACGGTTCAGACGCTGCTCAATTCGGTTGCTGAGTTCTCGTGTGGAACAGCCGCCTCGGATGACCGGACGCTCGTCGTAGGCACGATTGTCTGACGGAGCTTCAAGACAATTTGTGAAAAGGTGCGAGAATAAAACGTCGCTGCCTGTCTGTCTCGGGCCTGAAACAAGAGTGACAGCAGGGGCGCTTGACTGACCTGCTGCTGTCAACCCACATTACCTCAATTGTCGAAGTAACTGACCGGTTGCGACTGACCACTCGTGAATGGTCCCCTCGAAGCTGGCCGAGACCAGTGTCTGATCGTTAGGGCCAAAGACCAGACCTCTTACGATTCCATACTGACCTTTCAATTCTTTGGGAGGCTGTTCGGGTTCGGAGAGATTCCAGATGCGAGTTTTGTGATCGAATCCCCCGCAAGCCAGTTGAGTTCCATCGACCGAGAACGACACTGCCCGTGCGAACATGAAATCGAGTCGCTGATGCCAGACCTGCTTACCCGTGGTCGTATCGAACACAATCACGTCGCCGTGCTGATTTCCCACGGCAAGATAGCGACCGTCACTGGTCCATTCTGAGCAGCAGCAGAATCCCGCCAACCCCTGCAATTCCACTTTCGACTGCCCGGTTCGGGAATCACAGAAGTAAGGGGTCGCCTGGTCTGCCGAGACGAACAGGCGGTTTCCATCGGGAGAGAGGTTGTTCTCGACGTTCAATGGCTCGAGAGTGAACTCATGGCGTTTGGGTTCTTCATCTCGAAGTTCCCACCCAATGGCGTTCCCTTCGAGTGTCATCACGATCGCGTACGTTCCGTCCGCAGAGACGTTGACGGTGGCAGAAGTTTGAGACTGCGTGCCGAACTCTTCGGAGATGAGAATTTCTCCTCGTCGAAAGATGTCGACCCGGTGGTGAATGGCACCCCCTTCAGCCCATTCGGAAAGATGTGCGACGACTGAGTTCCTTTGGGAGGCGTCATAGGCGATGACTTCGGGAAAAATGGTCTGTTGCGTGACGTCTCCGGTATCGAGAGAAATTTCGTCGTGCTGGCCTCCCCAGACATGAGCCAGGACAGCCCCGCGTTCACGGTCGACGTTCAGTGCCAGAACGGGAAGCAGCTTTCGAGCGTTCGGCTGTTTGTCGGCGGCAAGATGTACCTTCATAAATGCCGAGGACTGCCAGAGACAGACGGTGACAATAGAGACTGCGGACGCAAGGACGAAGACCTCGCGTAAGGCACCCAAACAGAAGAACCCCGTTCGTTGATGTCGGGGGCTACTCAGATTCAGGCGGGGCCGATGGACTAACACAAGAAACTCCCTAAACTCTCGGAAAACTCTTGAGACGCACTCACTTAATGGCTGACTCGTTCAGCCGGCGTGCGCAAGTTTTCTGCAAAAGCGATCTACTTGCTTCAAATTGTGGAGAATGATCGCGTCGACTACTGCCTGATTATCAGGCTCCTTGTCGGGAGTGTGAACAACGCAGACCGCATGCCACTTCTCGATTGGGATTTCCGAAGTGCGATTAAGTTGTTTTGAGGTATATATTTCTGATTCTGTGTGGCTGTTTCAAAGGGAGTGATAGTGAACAAAAGCTTCGGCAAGCCGCAGAGGTGAACTCGGGAAATGTGCGATCTTGTTAAGCGGTCTTGCAAGCAACATGAACAATTCTATTGCGAAGGTGTCGGTTTATTTGAGGCGGCCTAACGAAATGGGTCCTCGCGTCTGCCTGAGTGCTGGTAAAATAGGCAATCACTCGCGCACAATAGACGCACCAACCTCGCCCGTGTGACATCGGATCCAACGACTCAGCTTTTAATCCTTGCGCCAGAAAGTGCGTTCTATGCGTTCCCGCGAACTGGTCATCTGTGGCCTCAACGCCGTTCGCTCTCGTTTCGAAACAGCGTCCAGCACGGTGAAACGGCTTTTTTTCACTCTTCCCATCGCACCGGAGATCGGTGACCTTTGCAGATGGATGGCCAAAGAACGGCTTGTTTACCGCTGTGTTGAACCCGAAGAACTTGAACGCATTTCGGGGTCCATCCATCACGGCGGGGTTGTGGTAGTGGTGCAACCGCCCCAGATCCGCTCACCCCGCCTGGATGAAGTCCGTCAATGGGCCAGCAGTGGTCTTTCGCTGCTGATTCTTGACCGGGTGAGCAACGTGCACAATTTAGGTGCAATCATCCGAACGGCCGCTTTCTTTGGGGTCACAAAGCTGATCATTCCCGATCATCCTCAGGCGGCACTGCCGACCGAGGCGACCTATCGCGTCGCCGAAGGGGGGCTGGATCACGTCGAGGTCTTCTGTGTGGACCATCTACCTGGCTTTCTGCGAGCGATCCGCCCCTACTACTTTATTGTCGGTGCTGCGACCCGTGGTGGTTCGCCCACAAAAGGAAGAAACCAGGAACGGCCCTATGCCATCGTTTTGGGCAACGAAGAGCTTGGGCTGGATCGGGAAGTGATGAGTGC
>NZ_DASWWZ010000462.1:0-11719 GCF_036405755.1 Schlesneria sp. | reverse complement strand
ATTACCGGGTATGCCGTCATCCAGTCGATCAACGGCCTCAATGAAGTCACGCTTGTCGATGTGAACCAGAATCCGTTCGTTCCCGCCGCAGGCACAGGATCGTCGGGCTCGCCGTACGTCTTCGCCGGAAGCCCCGCCTCCTACGTCGCCCAAAAGTTGATCAACCTGTGGTACGCCTGGGCCGATTACTATGTGCAGAATGTTGATGCCACGACCGTCTCCCTGTCTGGCAAGACGACCGGGACCAACTCGCTGCTGGACGAAAAAGCACTGATCCTTTCCGACCTCAGTGATACCAGCCAGCTGCGAGTCGGCAGCGTGGTCTCGGGGCCGAACATTGCCCTGAATCGCGTGAGCGACGCACAGGTCCACCATGGCGGAACAGGCTATCAGGTCGGCGACATCCTGACGGTTTCCGGCGGCGCGACCATCGCCCCCTTCGGCGCGGCGCAGATTAAGGTCCTTGGCGTCAATAGCGCGGGGGCGCTGACAGCGATCCAGGTCATTCAGAGCGGATCCTATTCCCAGATTCCCGCTGGCATTGTCAGCTTCACGGGAGGACAAGGATCGGGCGCGACAGCCAATCTGACGATTTCCAACACCACCATCACCAAAATTCTGTCAGCGACGTCTGTCCAACTCAGTAACGCCGTCCTGACCTCCGCGACCGGCACCTATACGTTCAGCGCACCGTTGCCGATCGTCCGATCCAGTGACGCACCCGCATTCGGTGACCCCGCAAACAAGTTGACATTCGATAATTCGTTCACCGCCCCCTACGGAGAAAACCCCCTCGAGTTCGCCCAGACGGTCTACGATGTGATGTCGGGATTCAGCAAGATCCCTCCTTCGGGTGCCAAGTTGAGCCTCTCAGCTCAGTTGCTCAGCTATTGCATTGGCTGCAACATCGGTTCATTCGCGGGTAATTCACTGGTCCCCGTCCTGCGTCAGGATCAGTTACGAGACGCGCTCAAATCCATCATGCGCGGCGTCTCGGATTTTCAGCAATTCCCGGAGTTCGGCACCATCCAGGACCCACGCTCCACATCGCAGTGGTATCCAGATCCATCCAAAGTTCTGCTGGGCGCTCTGGTCAACGAGACACAGACCACATCCAACGTCTTTAACCTCAATCCGTATGTCTTCTTCGTCCACCGTGTGCTGGGGATGAATGGCTATGGCTTCTCAGTCGACGACGACACCGCAGACGTCGGCAGCCTGGGATCGAACCTGCAGATTGCCTACGGAAGCACTGCCGCAACCGCCCCGGGAACGACGCAAAAGCTAAACAACCTGAATTACTACACGTCAGGAGCCCCCTACGGGACACTGGTAGGCGAGGGACAGATCGATAACACCTCCGTAGCCTTCGCCAAGATGCGCGAAGAGGGATTCCTGATTCCGGGCAACACGGATCGCACCCCCGTCACGGTCATTAAACTCCCCACGAGTCTCATTCCACTGCTGGTCGCCGCAGACCAGAACACCACCGGTGCGCTTGTCACCGCCAGTGACAACAGCCTGCCCGCAGGAACGCGCGTCGTGGCCTACCAGAACAGTGTGAGCGATCCCTCGTACCCAGAGGGCTATGGCGCGGTCTTCGTGAGCCGCCCCGCCGGCACAGTCCCCTCAACGGACGGGCCACCCAATACCACGTTCACACTGACCGGCTTCAATACCCTGCTTCCTGTGATCACCCAGGTTTCGCAGAGCAGCGGCGCACCGGGAACACAGATCACCATCACCGGAGCCCAATTCGGTTACACTCTGGTGGGGAGCACCAATTTTGTACCCGTGGTCGAATCGATCACCTTTAATGGTATCCCCGCAGCCGCCAGCAGCATTATCGTGGTCGACGCAAACACCGTGAAAGTCACCCTGCCACAGGGAGCGTCCACCGGAAAGATCGCCGTTCGCAGCGATGCCGGGACGGGTTACAGCAGCACGGACTTTCAAGTCACCTCCCTCCAGGTCTCCCAGCCACCCACGGGGGCAGCCAACACGATCGCGATCAACAGGAACACCTCCTACCTATTTGCTGTAGCGGATTTTGGGTTCTCAGATCCAAATGACAACCCGTCTCACAACTTCTCAGCAGTCCAGATCACCTCTCTGCCGACGGCGGGAACATTAACCTATAACGGTATCGCCGTTTCTCAGAATCAGTTCGTCTCTGTCGCTGACATCAGCGCGGGCAAGCTCGTCTTCACCCCGGCGCTGAATGCCGTTGGAGCAAGCTATTCCCAATTCGCCTTCAAGGTCCAGGATGATGGTTCCACCGAAAACGGGGGTGTGAATCTTGGTCTGACAGAGCATCTGATGAAGATGACCGTCCTCGCAATTCCAGGCGTCAATCCATCCCCCTGGCTGGGTGGAATCGAATCGACACCACTCTCCTATAAACCGAATGATCCACCGAAAGTCATTTCGGAGACTGTCCTGGCGAGTGACCCCAACAGCCAAAACCTGACGAAGCTGACCGTCCAGATTACGTCCGGCTACCAGAACGATGCGAACGGAAAGGATGTCCTTTCCTTCACCAATCAGTTTGGCATCACAGGCACATTCGACGCGGCCACGGGGACGCTCACACTCTCCGGAACAGCCTACGTCGGGGACTATCGCAAAGCGCTCCGGACCGTCACCTTCAGTTCCACAGGATCTAATGTCAGTTCGGCAAATCGTGTTCTGACCATCATCGCTACCGATGACGGTTCACCCAATCCCGCCCTCAGCCAGCCAGTTACGCGAACCGTCGTATTCAACTTTGCACCGGTCATCACGGGCCTGGAATCGGCAAACCTCACCTACGCTGCGAACACGCCCGCGACAGTGATCTCGAGCACCATCGACCTCAGTGATGCCGACAGCACACTCCTCTCGAAAGTCACTGTCCAGATCACCTCCGGGTACCAGAACAACGCCGACGGACAGGATCTGCTCTCGTTCACCGACAAGTTGGGAATCACAGGTTCGTTTAACCCTGCCACCGGAACGCTGACACTGTCCGGCAGTGCCACTGCGGCCAGCTATCGGGATGCACTACGGTCGGTCACCTATAGCTCCACCGGAGCCAACGTCACCACGGCCAATCGGGTCCTCACGATCATCGCCACCGACGATAAAGCCCCCACACCAGCCAGTAGCGCACCGGTCACACGAAACATCACGGCAGCCAACCACCGACCCTGGCTCGGCGGAATCGAATCGGCACCTCTGACTTACAAGCCGAATGATCCGCCCAAAACCATTTCCGACACCGTCCTGGCCAGCGATCCCGACAGTCACAACCTGACGAAGCTGACTGTCCAGATCACCTCCGGCTACCAGAACGATGCCAACGGAAAGGATCTCCTCTCCTTCACCAGCCAGTTCGGCATCACCGGTTCGTTCGACGCCGCCACGGGGACACTCACCCTCTCCGGAACCGCGTATGTCGGGGACTACCGCAAAGCGCTGAGAACTGTCACCTTCAGTTCCACAGGGTCCAACGTCAGTTCGGCAAACCGTGTTCTGACCATCATCGCCACCGATGATGGTTCACCCAATCCCGCACTCAGCCTGCCGATTAACCGGACAGTCGTTTTCAACTTCCCGCCGGTCATCTCGGGACTGGAAACAGCAAATCTTGTCTACTCCGCGAATGCGCCCGCCACCGTGATTTCCAGTACGATCAACGTCACCGACTCCGACAGCGCCAAGCTCTCCAAGGTCACCCTCCAGATCACTTCCGGGTACCAGAACAACGCCGACGGACAGGATCTCCTCTCCTTTACCAATCAACTGGGGATCACGGGTTCGTTCAATCCTGCCACCGGAACGCTGACACTCACCGGTGAAGCCGATGCCGCCAGCTATCGAACCGCACTCCGGTCGGTCACCTATAGTTCCACCGGAGCCAACGTCACCACGGCCGATCGGGTCATCACGATCATCGCGACCGACAACAAATCCCCCACGCCAGCCAGTAGCACACCGGTCACACGCACCATCGCGGCAGTCAATCACCGACCCTGGCTTGGCGGAGTTGAATCCGCGCCGTTGACCTACAAACCCAATGATCCGCCCAAAACGATTTCCGACACCGTCCTGGCCAGCGATCCCGACAGTCACAACCTGACGAAGCTGACTGTCCAGATCACATCCGGCTACCAGAACGATGCCAACGGAAAGGATCTCCTCTCCTTCACCAGCCAGTTCGGCATCACCGGTTCGTTCGATGCCGCCACGGGGACGCTCACACTCTCTGGTACAGCCTACGTCGGGGACTACCGTAAAGCCCTGAGAACCGTCACCTTCAGTTCCACAGGCTCCAACGTCAGCACGAACGATCGCGTTCTCACCATGATCGCCAGCGACGACTCGCTCGTCCCCGCGTTGAGCATCCCGATCACAAGAACGATCAAACTGCTGGAGTAGGGCATTAACCCGCTATCGCTGGAGCAATCCCTTGAGCCCTTTGAGTGCGACGACCTGACTTCTTGTGATCTACAGTACTCGCTGTCTGACCAATAACGTTATGCTACCAATCACAGTCCCTCGCCTTCGTAACTACTCAGCCTCCACGGCAGTAACACTTACCTCCGCGACACTGTGCATACATTAATTCTTCCCACACTACCAATCTCGACTCATTTACCGCAAAACACAGCCCCGCAGCGCATGCTCCGTCTACGTCTTCCGTACACACCCATCCTTAAGGCCGTTCAACTGGACTTCCGCAGAATCTGCCGACCTTGTCGGCATAAGATACCCAATTAGGTGACGAATGCTGGTAGCGACTTAACGCAACCACTACGCGAAACGCTACAGCCTCCGCAGTCACATCTCTAAAAAACGAGACAATTACCTGAACGAAACGCGGAAAATTAAACATGCCAAAAAAGCTAGCAAACATCAAAATGAGCGGCAGCGCTCGTTCAACCGATCTTGCAGACATCCTCTTCCCATCTCCCGAAACTATAGATTATCAAGACAGCATCTTAAACATTCCGCCTGAGCAAAGAAGGCTCCATACTGAGACGGTAGACTACAGTGTCGACACGATTGTCGCTGCACTCAGATCCGGCGCCATTAAAATTCCAGTGTTTCAAAGGCGGTACGTCTGGACCAACGCACAGGCATCGCGGCTCATCGAATCACTAATCATTCAATGCCCGATCCCAGTCGTTTACTTGAGCCAAGGATCAGACGAAGTCTACCAAGTGGTCGATGGAAACCAGAGACTCAATTCATTACTACGATTCCTCGAGAATGACTTTAAGCTAACTGGACTCACGGCGTACCCCGAACTCGAGGGCAATTCGTTCTCCGAACTCGACCCAAGATTCCAGCGGCATATCGTGAACAGAACGGTGCGATGCCTCATCATCCTTAAAGACACCCATCCACAAGTAAAATTTGACGTATTCGAACGCCTCAACTCGGGAGCAGTACAACTGACTGCGCAGGAACTACGCCACGGCATCTACCATGGCGACGCTATTCGTCTGGCTGGAGAATGCGCAAAAAGCAAGACATTTCAGAAGTTAGTCTCCGTCTCTCAGAACAAAAGAATGAAACTTGAAGAACTTGTCATAAGATTCTGGTCCCTCGCGGAAGGATATCAACAGTACAGAAAGCCATTATCGGCTTTTTTGAATCGATACTGCGAAAGCCACAGATCACTGAACAAATCGGACCAATCTCGAATTACGGAGCTTTTCAGCAGCACAGTCAATGAGGTTTCCAGCCTTTTTGGAGACCTCGCATTCGCTGTCTTCGATGAAAACGCAGGAGTCTTATCTCGTTTCAATGCAGCGGTCTACGACTGTCAGATGGTCGGCGTTGGCACTCTACTTGAGAGACCAAACAGACTTCGTCTATCCAGGAAGGCGGCTAGAGAAAGAATGATTAGCCTTTTCAACAACAGCGATTTTCAAAACATGATCTCCCGCGCGACAAGCGACGACAAGAACGTAAAAGGGCGTATCGACGCATTTGTTAAGGCTTTCGATGTATGACCCGCAGGTACTCCAAAAGCACTGCTCGAGCTGAATTTGAGAGTGCCTTATCCGAAATTGAGACGGTGATACTGCGAGTCGCGCCACCACGACGGGTGGACCCAGCACTCAAGAACTATGTTCTCGGAGCAGCCATACTTTTTTTAAGCGCGAAAATAGAGAACTACATTTCAGACCTATTCAACAGTATCTGCCAAGAAGCTTGTCGTACGCTCCTCACCCCAGATGCCGCCCCCCCGGCGCTACTCGGATGGGCATTTCTTAATGACGGTCATATAGAAAGGAGCAAGACTTTTGTTGCCCGCAACAACGAGAGCGAATATATCCTTGAAACCGGAAACTATTTAATTAACAACTTACTAAGAGATCCCGGGAAATATCTGACTCCAGACAAATTCACCGGAATCAATGACAAGTCTTATCCGTCGGCAAAAAATCTGAAGCGGATGTTTCGCCGAATAGGCATAGATTCCGTCTTCAATCGGCTCGATTGTCGCCTCCGACGGAATACCGAGAATGATCTAGCGAGCCTAAACAGCATTCGCGGTTCGCTGGCACACACTGGGATCTCCGGAATATTATCCTACAATGATGTTAGAAGCCAGCTTCGCAAGATGAACCAGATCGTTCGCGGCCTAGACATGGAAACCTTCTATCACCTCAGAAGATGTCACTCTGGCATAGCTTGGAAATCCTGAATCGACGACTTTGAGCTTAGAAGAAGTCTTCAAATTGCCCGAAACGTTAAAATCACTGCGACTCCGCATCCATGGATTTTCAGGTCAACGAAGGCGGATCCACAGCGATCATCAAGAATTACCCCAGTAGCTTCAGGGATGAGCAATGGAAGGTCATTAAGAAACGGGTCCCAAGCGTGCCAACGTGGGGCGACCGCCTGTGGACCGCAGAATCATCTTGGATACAATCCTGTACCCGAATCGAACCGATTACTAGCAGCGATACTTGCCTCACGCACTCCATCAGTGGAAGACAACTTTCACTGTTTTCTAGCGCAGGAGTCGAGACGGAGTCTGGCTATGATTCAGACTTCCATGATCGGCTGGCTACGGCCTCATCAAGGTACGCCTGAAAGCGTGTCGCGCGTGCGGAAGGGCCATCAGGCGACGACGCATTGGACGTGACAGATCGGCCGGGACGTCTCCCCAGACCTGTTTGCGATATTGACATTTGTCGCTCTTTTGTGATATTTTCAATTCACAGGACGGTAGGTCCCGATCGCAGCAGCTTTTCCGAACGGCAGGACGAAGTTCTCCTTCACCTGCCAATCGCCGGCCCCCTGGCTGGCAACAGCATGCGGATCACGCAGGGCAAACAAATTCGCAACCCTCAATCCCATTTCTGGAAATGATGCTGGCAGCAATTGAAACCTGCTGGCAGCGTTTCCTGAAAAAGGAGCGACAGGCCGATGAGATCTCCCGCGTCTGGCTAAAAAAATCGAAGTTGCTCAACTCGCTCAATTTGTTCATTTTGAGCAACTTCAAAACCCTCACCAGACTCTACAAAACAGGGATCTTGCTCAACTCGTTCAACTTGCTCATCAGTTTTTTTCTCCGCACAGCATCTTCCGATTCATCGAACGACGGCAGCCTCACCTTGCCCAGATTGAAGGAAATCGTGCGAGTTGCTGGCCCCCTGGAGGAAACTCGTCTTTGCACAAATTCGACTTCCTGATAATTACCCGCCCACACTCGTCCCATTTCTGCTGTCCTCCGAAGGGGCGTGCCATGAAGGCCGCTAATCATCGTTTTGCGCTGACTGCCTGCATGATGCTGGCTCTCGCCGTACCTGTGAGCGGTTGTACGGTCGGTGGAAAGAGCTTCGCGATCGATAGTAATTCGCGCGTTCCGTTCTTCGGACTGGAGCTGAAAGAGCGGAAACGTAAAGACACAGCGCCGTCTTATAAGTCAATTTCACGGTCGTCACGCGACGAGGTTTCCGTGAAGGTCGCGTTCCAGAACTCCGCGACCAATCAGGCATCCGACTCAAAAAAGCACTCTTCGCAGCCCGTCTCAACCCAATTCGTGTCAGATCCGGTCACACCGTCGACCCCGAGAGGAAAAACGGGCCAGCCCACCGCGGCCTCTTTGACAGTGACGCAAGATCCACCAGTCGCCTCCATTCCGTTACCTCGTACGGACGACCTCCCTTCTTCGCGCGATCGACGGGCGGCTTCCCTCAAGATCGATTTTCAGTGAGATCTGCCGGAAACACCCCGTTGTGCAGACGATGACGGGTCACCGCACCGCTCACGAACTTTCGGGATGGCGTTGAGTTTCCCTCGCCGAGGCGATTTGGGTGAGTGACAGGTTCACTTTGCCGAGAGCAGGTGAGAACACGAGCCGTCGTGCGTATTCTGCGGCTGATGAGGATTAATGCTCAGTTCAGAGCAGGGACGCCTTCCCGCAGGGATGACTGACAAATGTCAGATGGCAAACTGTGCAGTTTTCCTTCGGGCGCTGGGGTGCTACACTTTGGCTCGTTGTCACGATTGAACAAGCCAGACAGGTCGCAGAGGATCGAACCTGGCGGTGAACACGTGATTGGGCAGCACCAATCAGAACGCGTACGACTCCGGTGATTGACGCAGCATTCCTGCTGAATACAATCGCCGATCGGTGCCGAGGGAAGCTCCTCCCCTGGGTCACTTTACGCGACGTACTACCGCTGAGTGAGTTTTTTAAGAAAGAGTAGGTTTCGGTGCAAGTCGCCATTACCAGCAGACACGGGTCTCTCAGTCCCAGCGCACACGAACATATTGCGCGGAAAGCAGAAAAACTGCTGACGTTCTTCGATCGCGTGACGGCTATTAACGTCACAATCGATTTCAATAACGATCGCGTGAACGCTGAAATCCTTGTTGACGCCGAACACCGCCATGACCTCGTGGCGAGTCATCTGGGCGAAACAGGCGAGAATGTCATTGCGGTTTTCGACTCGGCATTGCATAAGATGGAACAGCAAGTCCGTAAGTACAAAGAGAAGATTCAAGACCATCGCCGTGATCCGGCGTTGAATGAAATCGCGGAAGCTGCGGAAAAGCGCAATTCTGAAGGCGATGAATAGCCGCGGCAATGCCTGTGACTCCAGGATGGTGATTGTTTCCAGGACCGGAAGCAGATAACTGCGTTCGTAGAATGCCTCGATCGCGGTCGCAGCAGAAATCGAACACCGAGACAGATCGGCGATCAGCCGAAAGGGGAAATTTCATGAAGTTGTGTGACTTCGTTGTTCCGGGCGCTATCGTTCCGGAGCTTCCAGCAGGGACGAAAGAGACCGCCATTCGGGCAATGGTGTCGAGCCTGCAGAAAGCGGGCAGCATCAAGGCTGAAGACGAAGAGAACATCGTCGCCGCAATTTTGAAGCGTGAAGAGCTCGGCTCCACCGGCATCGGCCGCGGCGTGGCCGTCCCGCACACCAAGCATGGTTCGACCGACAAGCTGATCGCGGCGGTCGCTCTGGCCAAAGACGGCGTGGACTTTGCCAGCCTCGATGGCGAACCCGTCTACATCGTGTTCCTGCTGGTCTCACCCCCTGATCGCCCCGGCGACCACCTGCGTGGGCTCGAAAACATCTCACGTCACCTTCGCAACGACCACTTCTGCAAATTCCTTCGCCAGTCCAAGACCAGCGAAGACATTTGGGAACTGCTCATGGAAGCGGACAACAACGAGATCTAGCCGCTGACGGCGGTCGTCTCGTCCCGAGCAGACCGCCTCATCTTGCGGCGACATTGGCGATTTTTCATAACATCTGTCATGATCACGGCCGAGAAGGGCCCGATTTCGCTAAATTTCGCCGCATCTCAACTGTGTATTTGCACCATAAACATCCACGTGATGACTCTTCATCATGTCTGAGCCTACCGTACATCGCCGAAAAGTGACTGTTGTCAACGAGCAGGGATTGCATTTTCGCCCCTGCCAGTTGATCGCGCTCGCCGTACAGCAACACCAAAGCTCCATGATCATCACCCGGGGATCCACCCGCGCCGATGCCAAAAGCCTGCTGGAGCTGTTGGCGCTCGCGGCCGAGCAGGGGACCGACCTGGAACTGGAAGCGAGCGGCCCGGACGCCGTCGATGTTTTGTCTGAAGTGTCAGAATTGTTCAGCCGTGGCTTCCAGACGCCGAATCAATCTCATTAATGCTCGACTTAGTACTGATCCGATACTCCGGCGACGTTTCCTGTAGATTGTTGTCTTCATGCAGATCAAACGCGGCATAGCAGTTTCGCCCGGTGTCGCGATTGGGCCGGCCATGGTGCTGGGCTCCGAGAATTTTCGTATTCCCCACCGCTATCTCTCGGCGAGTGCCGTCGGATTCGAACTGACTCGGTTCCACGCGGCTCTGGAAGCGGTTTGTCGCGAAATTTCCACCAATGAGAAGCTGGCCCGGGAGCGACTGGGCGAGCAGTATGCCGCCATCTTCTCTGCCCACCTCATGCTGGTCCGCGACCCGCAACTGCTGGAACAGGTCGAAAACCGCATCAAACAGAAGCAGTCTCCCGAGTATGCCGTCAGCCAGGTCCTGGGCCAGTACGCCAAGCAACTGCAGAACCTGGGGGGGCAGTACCTGGCTGAGCGATCTGTCGACATCTTTGACCTCGAGAAGCGCATTTTGCGACATCTCCTGGGGGAACGTCGCGAAGAACTGGGGCACCTGACCGAGCCCGTCCTGCTTCTGGCGAACAATCTCACCCCCAGTGAAACAGCCAATCTCGACCGCAAGCTCGTCCTGGGCTTTGCGACAGAAGTCGGTGGACACACGAGCCATACCGCCATCCTTGCAGGAGCGATGGAAATCCCCGCGGTCGTCGGGATTGGAAAATTCCTGTCGGATGTCACCGGCTCAGAAACGATCATCATCGATGGCAGCCATGGCCTGGTCATCATCGACCCCGATGAAGAGACGTTGATCAAGTACCGCAGCTCGGAAGAGCGGTACCGCAGTCAGGAACGCCGCCTGAAATCGCTCAGCAAGCTCCCTTGCGAGACCCAGGACGGTGTCACGATCACGCTACTGGGGAATATTGAGTTCCCTCAGGAAGCCGAGCCGTGCAAGGAAAAAGGGGCGGCTGGGATTGGTCTGTATCGCACCGAATTTCTGTATCTGGAATCCAACCGGGAACCGACGGAAGAAGACCACTATCAGGCTTATTGTCAGGTTCTCAAAGCCTTTCCGAACCGACCCGTGACAATCCGCACGCTCGACCTGGGATCGGACAAGATGCCCGGGGCACTACGGGCAAAGTACCCCGACAGCGTCAATCCCGCATTGAGTGTGCGGAGCATCCGACTCAGCCTGCAACACCTGCAGCTTTTCAAAACGCAACTGCGAGCCGCACTGCGGGCAGCCCTCTACGGTGACCTGCGGATCATGTTCCCTCTGATCTCCACACTGCTGGAGTTCCGCCAGGCCAAGATGGTCCTGAGCGATGTCGCGGAAGATCTTGAGGAACAAGGAATTCCGTTCCGGCGAGATGTTTCTGTCGGAATGATGGTCGAGGTGCCGTCAGCGGCCATCATGGCCGAGGAATTCGCTCAGGAAGTCGGCTTCTTCTCGCTTGGGACCAACGATCTGATCCAGTACACTCTTGCGGTGGATCGAGCGGACCAGGCAGTGGCAAACCTCTATCGTTCGGGCGATCCCTCAATTTTGCGGATGATCCGCAACGTTGTGAATGCAGCGGTGAAGTACA
>NZ_DASWWZ010000461.1:0-19220 GCF_036405755.1 Schlesneria sp. | reverse complement strand
CTTCGTGAGGTAGTTCTCGTTTCGTTGAACATTATTACGACTCTGCATCCATTGATTCTCACGTCACGGAAGTCGAAGCCGCAGTGATCGTGAGTGATTATCCCCGCATTCCGACGGAGGCGTGCCGGACAGTATTGGGACACAGCATATGCAATAAGGTAGACGTGCTGCGAGAGCGAGTGGCTGGGCCTGCGTTTGAAGAAATTGGCATCCTCACGCCGAATATTGTGCGGCGGATAGTGGATTTAGCCGCTTTTCCTTCATCCCGTTGAAGTTTCGCCTGAGCTCCTTCTTCCAGGTGATCCACATCACTTGGGAGAGCGAAACGACCTGCCGACACGGATGGCGTCGATTCCACCTTCTCCACCTTCGCGCGTCTATTGCGGCAAATGGGCACCACGGCCGATCGCGATCTCCGTGGCAGTGGCTTCCAGCCGCTGACCGTAGGTGCGCGATCCGGCTCCTGTCTACCTGACCACCCATCGGCTGGAAGCCGATGCCACGTATTTCGGGTGTTCCGCGTTGAGGGGAAATCGATGGAATTTTGTACACATCCACAGGCCGCTGCCAATTCCGGTCTGTTGATGTCGTCCCGCCCGTGATTCGCCGGTCCAGACCGATTGAAGAGGTCACGCGGACAATCATGAACGATCGTTCAAAGCCGAACTTCCGGCATTTTCGGGTGTCTGATAGAATCTTTCGTGGAAGATACGGAAAGTGTTTCCGCTGAAGTGTTCATCCCCCAGAGAAAATCGCGATCGAGCGAGATACAAATCATGCGCAATGAGTCGGAAATTCCGCTTGCTGACAATCCTTTTTCGATTCCAGTCGCAGATCGACTGAAACGATTGCCGCCCTACCTGTTCGGCAAGATCAACAAACTGAAATATCAGCAGCGGGTCGCCGGCGTCGATGTCATCGATCTCGGCATGGGTAACCCCACCGATGCCCCGGATCAGCAAATCACAGACAAGATGCAGGAAGCCCTGCTGGACCCCAAAAACCACCGTTATTCGGTTGCCAACGGGATTGCCAGCCTCCGACGCGAAGTCGCGAAACGATACGACCGCAAGTATGGCGTCAAACTGAATGGCGACGACGAAGTCATCGCCTGTCTGGGCTCGAAAGAAGCCTTCAGCCACATGTGTCTGGCACTGATGGGCCCGGGCGATACGGCCATCGTCCCCGCTCCCACGTTCCCGATTCACGCCTACTCGGTCATGCTGGCGTCCGGAAATGTCATCGCCCTGGACGTCCGCGATCCCTCGGAATTCCTGAAGAACATCGCCTACACCTGCGAGCATCTGTATCCCAAGCCGAAGCTCGTTGTGGCGAACTTCCCGCACAACCCCTCGGGCACCTGCATCGAGCAAGACTTCTTTGACGAACTGGTCGTGCTGGCCAAAAAGTACAAGTTCCTCGTCATCAGCGACTTCGCCTACGCCGACGTCTGCTATGACGGCTACAAAGCCCCCAGCTTCCTGGCCTCACCCGGCGCGATTGATGTCGGTGTCGAGATGACCACGATGAGCAAAGGCTTCAGCATGGCGGGCTGGCGTATCGGATTCTGTTCCGGTAACCGCGAGATGGTCCGGGCCTTGGCCACAATCAAAGGGTATTACGACTACGGGATTTTCCAGGCCATTCAAATCGCCGCAATCATCGCCATGCGAAACTGCGAACCTGCGGTCGATGCCATCGCCAAGGAATACCAGATTCGCCGCGACGCTCTGGTCGACGGATTGACCCGCATCGGCTGGGAAGTGGAAAAGCCCAAAGCGGGAATGTTCGTCTGGGCCAAGATCCCCGAACCGTGGGCACAGATGGGCTCCATCGATTTCTCGATGAAACTGCTCAAAGAAGGGGGCGTTGCTGTCAGTCCCGGGCGTGGATTCGGTGAAGAAGGAGAAGGCTACCTTCGTCTGGCCATCGTCGAAAACAGTCAGCGACTGCGACAAGCCGTCCGCCAGATTCAGGCGTGCCTGAAAACCGAAGCAGCTCCGGCCGCCTGATGGACAGTCAAAGATCAGGACGTCTGGTGATTCCGCGCAGTCGACGGCTGACGCTGGACGTCCTTCGTCTTCACAAGCAAGCGGCAACGTGTGCTCATGACCGACGATTTCGGTTGAGCCGCGTTGCCGGGCTGCGGTCCCGGCTTCCCATGCGCATTTCCTGGGCCCTGATCTACATCAAGGCCTTTGCCATCGTTGCAGCCAGGCGTCCCGTATTGCGACAGAGTTACCAGTCGTGGCCCTGGCCGCATCTCTATCAGCACGCGCAGAACGTGGCGATGCTGGCCACTCATCGCGTCTACCGCGATGAACCGTGGGTCTTCTGGTCCCGCTTTGTCGAGCCCGAGACGCAACCCCTGACGAAGCTGCAGGCAAGTCTCGATCGTTTTCTCACCGAACCGCCCAACAAGGTGTTTCGCCAGCAATGGCAGCTCAGCGGACTGCCGACCCCCTTCAGACGGTTTTTGTGGTGGTGGACACTGAACGTGGCTGCGAAAAAGCGTGCCAGGCGAGCGGGAACATTCTTCCTGACAACGCTGGCGGGGAAGGGTGTCGAAATCCAGGATCCACCCGCCTTCCTGACCAGTAATCTCACGTATGGTCCGATGGACGACCAGCAGGAATGCCGCGTGACTCTATCTTACGACCATCGCCTGATGGACGGTTCCTTCGTGGCTGACTGCCTGATCGAACTGGAAGAGGTGATGAATCAACAGATCGCCGCGGAACTCGAGTCGATCTTGTCGGCAGCCCAGTAACTGCATGAAGCCAAGGAAACACGAATGAAGGAACTTCGCGGCCGGACGGCGCTGATCACAGGGGCTTCACGCGGGATCGGAATGCTCGTCGCCAAGCAGCTTGCCCGGGAAGGGATGAATCTCGCTCTGGCAGCACGCTCGGCGGATAAGCTCGAACAACTGGCCACGGAACTCCGTTCTCTGGGAATCAAGGTCGTCCCCGTGGAAACCGACGTCGCGAAGGAAGACGATCTGCGGCGGCTGGTCGAAAGAACGATCTCTGAACTGGGTTCCATCGATGTGCTGGTGAACAATGCCGGGATCGAAGCCTTTCAGCCGTTTCAGGTGATCGATCCGCAAGATATCACCCAGACCATTCAGACGAATCTGACCGCATCACTGCTTTTGACCCGGTTCGTGTTGCCACACATGCTGAAAAATGGCCGAGGCCACATTGTGAACATGGCGAGTACCGCCGGGAAATTTGGTCCGGCTTTCGGGGCTGCTTACGGCGCATCGAAGGCGGGGCTGATTGCCTTCACGCAGTCGCTGCGGGGTGAACTCTACAAGACGGGGGTCAGTGCGAGTGCCATCTGCCCCGGCTTCGCCGACAATGGGGGTATCTATGAAGTGATCAAGGACCGGACGGGGAAACGGATTCCCTGGTACGTCGGATCGACCTCTGCCGAGAAGGTCGCCAGGGTCGTCGTCAGAGCGATCAGGAATGACCGTCCCGACATGATTGTCAATTTCCCGGCGCTTCGCCCGGTCTTCACACTGAATCAGGCACTGCCAAGCCTGGGTGAATGGATCGTCCGAGTCACCACGCGCCGCTTCCTGAAACAGGCCGCCACCCGCGACTGAGTCGTCCCCACGGGTGCTCTATGCACCAGTAGCCGAACAGATTCGCCGGAATGCAATCAAGCGTGACTGCATTCCGGTGCCATCGGGCGATTGACCGGATGAACCTTCAGAATTGCACGGCAAGAGCGGCGGCGAACGGACAGGCTACTCTTTCTTCACCGCCTGCTTCTGCGACAAGAGGTAGGTGACCAGTGCCCGCAGGTCGGCTTCGTTCAACTGCTCAGCGAAGTTGGACGGCATGGGGGACAGGTTGGAAAGCCGGACCTCATCGATTTCTTCGGTGGGAATGCGGACTTCTTTCCCCTGATTGTCACCCAGGACGAGCGTGTTTCCTTCCTCACGCAGCTTGAGACCCGTCACCACCAGACCGTCGTTCTTAACGACAACACTTGCCCGGAAGGCGGCGTCCACGTTTCGATTCGGATCTAGAACATCCTCCAGAAGTCGTTCCAGCCCACGATGCCCGACACCATCCAGTTGCGGCCCGACCTTACCCCCTTCGTCACTAATCCGATGGCAGGCGAAACAGGACTTCTTGAACACGGCCCGACCGGCATCGGGAGTGGCATCGGCATTGTCGAAGCTTGCCGCGAACTGAGCGATCAACTGTTTCAGGCGGTCGTCGGGGTCTGGCAGGCCCTCAGTCAACTCCTCAATTTTTGCGTCGAGGTCAGGGATTGCCAGGCTTGTCAGTCGATCCAGCACCGGCTTGTCCTGTAGCAGTCGCGCCGACGCCCGTCCCGTTGAGATCAACGTGAAGAGCGATTCAGCTCCTTCGGAAGTTCCTGCCAGCGACAGTGCAATCGGCTGCTGGAGGGGTGCCGGAGCGGACCTGAGGGCGACACCCAGTGCCTCACGCGTGGCTGCCGTGTTGACCGATCCCAGCAATTGTGCCGCGTAGGTTCTCAGGCCGGCGGGTTCGGCCGAGCTCTGGACGAGTTCTGACAAAGCAGTCACGGCCGATTCCCGGCTCAGATTCAGTCCCGCTTGTGCGGCCGCCATCCGCACGGGGACATCCACATGCGCATCGGCGAGCAGCGCCAGAATTGGCTTCGCCAGTTTGTCGAGCTGAAGCTGATTGGCCACCTGCACCGCAGTGACCAGCGTCACGTCCGCGAACGAAAAATTGGGAACAGGCGACGCGACCACGGGGGGTGAAAACCGACCCGCGGCGACCCAGGCATAGGCCGTCCCTGAATCGGCGTCAACAATTTCCAGAACCCCTTGCTGACCGGACCATTGCTTGAGATCCCAAGAATGTTCATGAGCCACGTCATTCCGGGGTGGTACTTCTCTGGCAATCGTCTCTCCCGATTCCATAAGTTTCAGGCGTACCTGATTGACTCCTTTTGACGCCGACCCCGGAAAGCCGTTGTGTCCACACATCCAGAACGTCAGTCGCTCTGGAATCGCAAACGGTGCTGAGCGGAGGATCCCCGTCAGTGTTTCTCCGTTGGCGATACTGTCGAAGAAGTACGCGTCCACGTTGCCATCGGTCGAACCACGCTGTCGCACACCCCAGGGACTGGCCGTAGCTGCTGAGGCCAGAGGAAAGTTCTCCCACGCAGCCGACCGGGGACGATCAGGGCTCAGCAGTTTCATCGCCAGAGATTCGCCCCATTTCCCCAATGCAGTGTCGCGTGACAATTTCGCTCCGCGCTGGGTCACCCCACTGAAAAGAGACTGAAAGAGGGCTGCCTGGCGGGGAATGTCGCCCGGGAACTTCTGTTGAATATACGCCGCCACTTCATCCAGACGCTTGGTGCTGACATACCGTGCTACGTGTGCAAGACTGCGTTCGACAACCGGCTGGGGTAGTTCATGCTTCTGCACATAATCAAATGTGAACCACGCCGCGGCTTCACTGGGGACAGCCAGCGCGATTTCGGCAACACTGGCAAGTTCCTCACGTGTCAGCTTCTGTTCCGTTAACTGGTCGACCGCCTCGGTCGGTCGCAACTGGTTTCGCAATGCGATCCGCGCGGCGTGAATCAGTTGCACATCTTCTGACGGCGTGGATCTCCACAAGTGAACCAGTGGCTGGAAATTTTCTGCCTGAGGATGCCGCCCCAGGGCTTCTGCGGCAGCACGTCGGACGAAGGGGTCGGGATCACCCAGCAGAGTCCGAACAATTTGCCCTTCGTGATGATTCCAGTTCTCTTTCTCCGCCAGCCCCTTGGCCAGATGAATCCGGACCACGGCGGCCTCATCACGTGCAAATCGATCAATCATCGCTTCGTCCAGTTTCCCGCTGCGCGACAACAGCCAGAGGGTCTGAACACGCTCATCAGCCAAACTGGCACTTTGCCGTTCGTCTGAGGGAGGCGTCCGCTTTAACCGCTCGCGCGCTTTCGAAATTCCTGACTGAGGAAATCGCTGTTCCAGTTGTTGCGCCGCGAAAACACGGTTCACCAGATTTTCGTCTGAAAGATGTTTGACCAGTTCGTCTTCGCTCATGGTGACGAAATTCGGCACAGCAGGCGGAATCAGTTTCTTTCCCCCAGCCTGGTCACCGGTGTAGACAACCCGCCAGATACGCCCGCGATGTCGATCTCGCAACGGATGCTGCAGATCGACTTCGTAGTGACCGATGATCGAGTTATAGAAGTCACAGATATAGAGGGCTCCGTCCGGTCCAAGCTGCAGGTCGACCGGATGAAACCACCAGTCTTCGCTCGTCAGAAAATCCTGAGGTTTCTCAATCCAGGGTGACGATCCACGCCATTGAGGATAGTCCACATGAACAATGTTCGTGACGACGTTGCCGACGAACATCGCCCCCTGATACTCACGAGGAAAATGCGATGACGAGTAGCTGACGATCCCGGCAATACCGGTTGATCCATGATCATCCGATGTCGCGAGGGGCGCGAATCCAAGGCCATCGTGGGGTTTGCCGAAGCTATCGTAATAGCCGCCTCGCAGCAGCAGTGTAATCGGTTTGGAATGACAGTCGGCCGTGAAGAAGTCACCGCGGTTGTCGAAGCACATTCCGAAGGGGTTCACCTGTCCCCAGGTAATCTGTTCAATGGCCGAACCATCAGGACGAAAACGGTAAGTGTTCCCCGAATTCATTTCGAGAACGACCGGCCCTTCGCCTCGCAGTTTGATTTTTGAGGAATTGCGAAATCCGTGACAAGCGTAGATCCACCCATCCAGTCCCAGACGAAATGAGTTCTGGTTGCCGTGGGTATCCGCAAAATCAAAGGGCCCGTAAAGAATCTCCTGCTGGTCTGCCTTTCCGTCACCGTCGGTGTCGGTCAGTTTCCAGATGTTCGGGATCGACCAGACGATGACCTCGCGCCCATTAGGCATGGGCAGAACACCAATCGGGATGTTTAGCTTGTCGGCGAATCGGGTGATCTTTGTCGCTTTGCCGTCGGTCCCAATGCCATCCAGAATGGTCACACCATCGCGTGCGGCAGCGGGATCCGTCGCGGCGAAGGGGTACTCGATGGAATGAGTCACCCACAGTCGGCCCTGGGCATCAAACGCCAGATTCATCGGCTTTTGAATATCCGGCTCGGAAGCGACAAGCTGGATTTCGAAACCGGGGGGGAGCTTGAATTTTTTTGCTTCCTCGGCCGGCGACAGTGGCTCTGTCGTCGCGACGGGAGGTCCCGCGAGGAGTCGTCCTGCCCAAATGAGGCAGAGTGTGATGGCGAGGATCACGCGAGCTAGCTTCGGGATCACATTCAGCATGGTGTGTCAGTCCGCCAAATTGATACTTAATGGTTAGGGATTCACCTGCGAGACAACCTCAGCGTGGATCCCACGCACCTGCCGCCCGGACTGTACCGGTGACCACGTCAGGCAGCGAGGGATTCATGAGGGGCGGCGCAATTTCTATCAACTCTTGCCTGAAAGGGGGAGCTACCCGAAATTCCACGGGTCGAAATTGTCGTCTTTCGCGACGCCCCCATCGATCCTGCATTCAAGGTCCAAGACGGACCCGCAGGAGCCCTCCACGCTGGAAATGCCCCACCCTGCGGGTCGGAACCCCAGAGTCCTTCCCGTTTTCGGGGCGAAAGCGTGCCTGATTCAGCGTTCTGACAGTCGACGATCATCGCGTTGGTATTTCCGCAGTTCACTGAATCAGTACGCCCGGCGCTGAAGTCCCTCTTCCCGTGACGAACAGGGGTCGATACAAAGTGAGGCGACTCTGATGGCGCCACAGCGACAAGATGACCGATTGGGCCAAAGTCGATCGCCAGAACCTGTGATCACAGGTCAGCACCAGCGCCGCGATGCACTCGCTCGATCTCGGACAATATATTGGGGCCGCTTGCGGAATCGAGCTCACATGACCGCTACCAACCTCGCGACCAGACTGAACGCCACGAAGGTGACCGCGATTCAACGGGGCCAATGCGTCCTGGGGGTCGACCCGGGCCTCAATCGAACGGGCTACGCGATTCTGGAGCGTTCTACGTGCGACCCCATTCTACGCGAGGGGGGCGTCATTCAGTCGACGAAAGACCTTTCGCTCGCCGAGCGGGTGCTGGAACTGGGACAGTCTCTGCGAGAAGTGATTGCCGAATACAAACCTCAAGTCCTGGCAATCGAACAGGTCTTCTCGACGCCTCAATTCCCGAAGACGGCCATCCTGATGGCCCATGCCCGGGGGGCTCTTCTCTTCGCGGCCGCCGAAGCAGGGATCCCCGTCATTCACTATTCGGCGACCCAGATCAAGCGGTTGCTGACGGGTAGCGGGAAAGCCTCGAAAGATCAGATTCAGCACGCCATTCGCAATGAATTGCGTCTGGACAAGATCCTCGAACCCAACGACGTTGCCGACGCATTTGCTGTCGCACTGTGTCACTATCACAGTTGTCGGAACATCATCTCCAACTGACGAGCGTTCCAGCGCTCAACGCAGGAGTCGAGCGTTGCCGAAGTAGACGCGGTCGCCGATGTCTGTGACTGCCTCACCTTCGCTGCCGAACCCCACGAAGATTTCGAGTTCGACCACGCCGGTCACGTCGAGATCCAGCTTTTGCGGTTCCGGACGCTGGCCAGCCAGGGGTCCCTCGGCAACCCGGGTCTTTGCGGAACCATTGAAGATGACCCGTTCATCGGCTTTCACGATGACGCTGGCATCTCCCTGCTGGATCTCATCACCAATCCCCATAACCGCCTGGAACTTGCGGTACTCGCCCCCGAGACGGAAGCGAAGCTGCGTCTGCGAATGAATGGCCAGCCCTTTGCGGTATTCGACCTTGCCCAGGAACATCGGCTTTCCCTCGAAGGCCCGATCCTTCTTGTATTCCCAGACAATCACCCCGGGATAATTGAAATACGGGGTGTATTTCACGCTGCGAGGATCCAGGTCCGACAGGTAAGTAATCTTGCTCTGACTGAAATCCAGCGTCGAAAGTTGTTCAGGAGCGACTTCCAGTTCGGGCCCCGTGACCAGTCGAACACGCCACTTCTTCCCGTTCCATTCGACCTGTCTGGCGGACAGTCGGTCCCCTGTCACCAGTTCCAGTCGGGCCGTCGCCTTCTTCGAGGTCGAGTCCCGCTTGGAATAGATTAACCCAAAGGCACGCTCGCGCTTCACCGACAGGTCGTCGCCATCCAGTTGGAACTGAAGCGTTGTGTCGTTCAGTGATCCAATGATCCCATCCAGATGATCGAGCACATCCCCTTTGCGAACCGTCAGGAGATCCTTTTTCACACTTCGTTCCAGCAGTTGATTCCATTCCTGATCGACCTTGGGATCAGCAGGCGCGAACCGGATACTGGAAATGGCGGTGACCGGCATTTGAATGTCACCAAAGACAGCGTGGCCAACCGTGACGGTGGATCCCGCCGAAATAAAAGACGAAACGCCCAGTTGGGTGTCGTCTGTCAGTTTGAGGACGAATTTCCCCTCGGCAGCGGACGGCGCCACAGGCTGCGAAGACCGGATCGTCAACAGTTCAGAAACAGGAACCACAACAGTTCCCTCGGTCGACTTGATCACGACTTCATTGGCAGTGAGTGATTCGATCGTCCCTTTCACTTGCTTTTCGGACAACGTCACAACCTCGACAGCCGGTGTCTGATTCATCGCAAGACAAATGAGGATGACGCCATAATGCATAGTGAGTGACTTCCTGTACTACTGCTTGTTCTTCTTCGCGGCCCGACCTGCCAGCTTCTTGGTGTACTTCTCGATGGCCTGTTCGTAGTTCGAGGGGAAGTTTTTATTGAGATCGTTTTTTGCTTTGGCGAGATCTTTCTCAGGAAGATTTCCCCAGCTTCCTTTGTTCTCAAATCGCTTTTTGTCAGTTTCGCCGGGGGCTTCCTCCCCTTTGACACGGCTGTCATCGGCCGCCCCGCCCGGATTATTACTGTTTCCTCCCTGTCCGTCGCCCCCCCCTCCGCCACCGCCACCTTGCTGCTGCTCAACCTTTTTGATGATCTCATCAAGGTTCGCGATAATCCGTTCCTGAACTCCCTGAACCTTGTCGCCGGCGCGGCCGAGGTCCAGTCGGCGTTCTGAATCGGCCATCAGACGGGCCAGTTCACCCAGTGACTTTTCCTCGAGTCCTTTCAGGTCGGTCTGCATCAGTGTCGCGGTCGCCGAATACCGGACCGGGACCCGTTCTGTATTCGTCAGCAGTTGCTCAATGGCATCCAGAGCCGGTTTCAGTTCCAGCATCCCCTGTGCAGCCACCGCCTGGAAGAAGAAGAGCGATGAGGGATCAACCACTTGCCGGGGATCGACGCTTTTCAGCACTTCCCAGGCTTCATCGAACAGTCTGCGTTCGACGAGGTGGCGACCGTAAAACAGATTCATGTTGGCCTGAAAGAATGGCCCCTGTGTCGATTGAATCAGAAAGTCTGCTCGCGGTGGCAGGGGACTTTGCGGTGGAGTGTTGCATTCGTTAACGAGTCTCATGACTTCGGGTTGAACGAGTGCGAACGACTGGATGACTCGTTCCAGCAGGAGGTCAGCACTCGTCGACGCATCCACCCCGGACCAGATGGCCATTACCTGATCACGCTGGGCGTCCGGAAGCCCTTGCTCACCCAGCCACGCGAGAACGCGATTGCGTGCGTCGTCCGCACTGGAAGGGGTGTAGACTTCAGCCGCCGACCAGGCGACCCCGCCCAGCAACGTCAGCAGGCAAACACCGCTTACGATCGCCCTTGAGCATGATGCAAGTCTTCTCATAAGTCCCTCGTTCAGGGCCGCGCCCGACAAAGCTCTGGCAACCATACGACCGTAGCGCATGACATGCCAAGTATACCCGTACAGGGAAGGTTGAGGGAATAGGTGGGAAGAATCTCTCCACCCGGGAATTGAAGATTCCCGTAACCTTAAATTTGAGCCGCAGTTGAGCAAACGCGAAGACATCGGATTGCGTCTCCTTGACGTTCCGGTCCACGTGACCGACCACGGATACAGTCGGAATCGAATGAGGCCGAAAACCACTGAGAATGGAGCGTCAGGACCGTACCACAAAACCGCCGGGAAGGCGTCGGACAAGACGTTTCATTTCGAGAACCGTGATCGTCGACAGGACGCGCGAAGCCTCGATATTGGCAGCACGAATGACCTCATCAACAGGTGTTGATTCGGCAGACATCAGGTTGAGAATGAGCCGTTCCTGGTCCGAAAGTGTCAATTCTGCCGGTTTTCGTACCGTTTCGGTTGGTGTCCGCTTGACCGGGGCCACCAGCGGCCCGAGAGCGTTCAGCACGTCATCCACATCCCGGATCAGTGTCGCGCCGTCGCGGATCAGGTCGAGACACCCCAGGCTGGCCTCGGAATCAACGCGACCGGGCATTGCGAACACGTCCCGGTTCTGTTCCATCGCATGCCGCGCCGTGTGCAGGGCACCGCTGCTGCGTCCCGCCTCAATGAGGACGACTCCCAATGACATCCCGCTGATGATCCGGTTTCGCTGGGGGAACAATCCGGATTTGGGAGTCTGATCCATGGGTGATTCGGTAATCAGGCATCCCTGTCGCGTAATCGCCTCGGACAATTCACGATGCTCGGGAGGATAGATGGTATTCAGTCCCGTGGCGCAGACTGCAATCGTTCTTCCACCCGCCTCCAGTGCCCCTTTGTGAGCTTCCGCGTCGATTCCCCGCGCTAGCCCGCTGACGACGGTAATACCGACCCGGGCGAGGGCCTGTGCCAGCCGGTTCGTCTGCTGTCGGCCGTAGCTGGTACAGTGTCGCGAGCCAACCACCCCGATCGCCAGGGCATCCGCTTCCACAAGGGTCCCCTTGCAATAGATCAGTGTCGGGGGATCTGGAATTCGACACAGCCCTGCCGGATACGTGGGGGTGTCGCGAATATGGAGAGAGACTCCCGCCGAGCGGGCTCGCTCAAGTTCCTGGACTGCGGCCGCTTCGGTACCGTGAGTGACGAGCGACATCGCCAGCCGGGGACCCACGTTTCGGACCGACTGCAACTGTGACACCGACGCCTCGAGGATTCCACGAGGCGAGCCAAAGCGTTCCAGTAAGAGCTGGTAGGTGCGGGGTCCCAACCCCGGAACCAGATTGAGTCTCAGCACATCAATCAAATCACGTTCGGGATCGGGCGCGTCTGCATCAGGCTCTGGGAACAGCTCTTTGACCATTCATCACTCGTGCGAAGAACTTCCGTCGCGTTGACGTCTGATGGTGGCCAATCCCCGTCGAATTCGTCAACCCTGGATCGGGCGAGTGGCATCCCTGAAACGGAGAATCGGCCTGACAGAGGAGGCTCATCCCGTCCTGTGTGTCGCGGACTGGTGGGCCTTACGTTGCCCCATCCGGTTCGGCGGCAGCACCCTTGTCCTTCTGCGTCGACTCGTGTGGGTCTCGCGTAAATTTTCTCGTTTTGGCGAGTTCTTGCGGGACGAACTGGATCAGATTCACTTCAATCCGTTCGACTTTCGAAATGTCGTAGTTTTGCCGGGCCAGAGCGACCACCTGATCGACGATCTCAGTCGCGCGCTGCGAGTCTTCTCCGGGGGGAAAATCGACCGTCATGGAAACACGCAGCGTCCACGGTCCCCGTCCTTTTTCACGCCCCCCTTCGACATTGGGTCGCGCATGCCTGAACTGTCGGCCAATTGCTTCTCGCAGCGATCGGAAGGGCTTGGTCTGCTGATCCCAATAGACAAACAGCAGCGCCGTTGCCGTTAAACCAATCAGAATCAGACCGAACACCACGTACTGGCCAGAAATCGAATTTGTCCGTTGTGATGCGGGAACCGTCGAGCGACCTTGTTTGTTGTCAGCCTCGCCCGGTGAATCTGGAGAGCGGCCCGTCATTCTTGCATGAGTCCAATCAAAAGTGCCCGCATGGGAATAAAACAGAGCAGCCCGTAAGCCAGACCGATCACCCCTGTAACCCCGATCGTAATCATTACCGGCAGCCATGTCTTCAGTCGGGCCGCCTGAAGTAGCGCACGACGACGGTACATTTCCGATAACTGCCTGAGCGTCGGGATCAGTGTTCCTTGCCGTTCCGCCGTCGAAATCATCCATCTGGCAAGGGGTGGCAGTAATCTGGAAGACTCGAGCGCCAGGGGAAGGGGGATTCCCAGTTCCAGCTTTTCGCAAACCATTCGTGATTCCTGGTGCCAACCAGTGTGATCAACGGAATCAGCCGCCAGACGAAACGCGCGTGGCAAGGGGGCTGCATGTTCCAGTTGCATCGCCAGAAGCTCGGTGAACTGTGCCCAGTTTTGGCTTTGACGGATGGAGGTGACGCCAGGGACCCACCGGAACGAGGTCATCCACCGCCATAATCCCCGGGTGACGTTCTTCCGTAACAGAGCCGTAACCACGATCACGGCCAGCACGACTGCCGGAATCACCAGGGTCACATAGGTCTTGTGCTGATCCAGAAACTTCAAACCCTCGATGGGCCAGAGATAAGGTAATCCAAGACCTTCAATCCCCCTCAGCAAATGGGGAAGAAAGAAAGTCAGAAACCCGGCCAACAATCCATAGCTGATGACACCGCAAAACAGAGGATAAATAATCGCCAGCCGGATCCGTTGACGTGTCTCCTGCATGACCTGCCCCGATGCGGCCATCGATTCCAATGCATCGGGCAGGCGGCCTGACGACAACCCCGCTTCCATGACCGCCGTATAAACGGGCGAAACGGCCGGGCCTTCCAGAGCCAGTGCATCCGGAAGCGAAGTCCCTTCGGCCATGCGCTTCGACAAACGTTCCGAGAGACCAGCCAGTCGCGTCCCCACATTTCCCGCCAGACCCTTCAGCCCCAGTTCCAGCGGAATCCCGGCTTTCACCAGCGCTGCGATTTCGCGATTGAGCAGAATCAAATCATCCAGCGACGACGAAGTTTGAGTCATGGATAACTTTTCTTTGAACGACGGTGTCGGGACCGGCTGCAACTGAGTGACACTATCCTAAAGACATTCTGTCGCTTTCTCCAGAGTCGAAACCGCCGGATGGAAAAGAATTGTGTCCACGAGGTCTTCCCGTCCGACTTGTCCTCATCGATATGATTCTACCGATCGTGGTCATTCCCTCACGACAGAGTCTGCCCCGCAACAAACGGGGCCTGGTCTTTCGGGGGGGAGTCCACGGGAGCGACATCGCAGCAGAGAACGGGCACGAACCAGCAACGGGCGAGACCCCTCTTCGGAGGGGACCTGCCGTAACAGGACCATTCCCCGATTTGGAAAGCACGATGATGAACGCACAGACTCATTTGCCCAGCTTTCACGAGGATGTTGAGCTGGCCGGGCATATCATCGACAGCCTGCTCTTACCGAAAGTGCTGGACGAAATCACCTCGCTCGGCGGAGATTACCAAAGCCAGGAGATCCGCATTGGTCACAACCGGCGTGACCCCAGTTACGTCCGACTCACGGTTTCGGCCCCGACCCAGGAATCGCTCGAACAGATCCTGACTTCCATTGGTCAGCACGGTGCGGTGCCGGTTCAGCACCACGACATCCGTCTGGTCGCCGCCGATATTGAAGGGGCGTTTCCCGAAGGCTTTTACGCGACGACGAACGAGCCGACCGAAGTGCGCTGGAGCAACAAATGGATTCCTGTGGAACGACAGGAAATGGACTGTGGAATTTGTTTTGACCCGAAGCAGGAAACCGCCCGCTGCGTGGCAATGGCGGACGTAAAACGAGGTGACCACATCGTGGTCGGACGACTGGGAACACGCGTCCATCCCGTCGGTCGGGACCGACTGTCGACTCATTCGTTTGGATTCATGAACAGTACGGTTTCCAGCGAAAAACCCAAAAATCTGACTGTCCGTGAAATTGCAGAACTGATGCGCCGAGCAGCCAGTGGACAGGGACGAATTCTGGTCGTTGCAGGTCCCGCCGTTGTGCATACGGGGAGCCGGGAACTGCTGAGCTGGCTCATCCGTCGCGGCTACGTTCATGTCCTGTTCGCCGGGAACGCTCTGGCGACACATGACATCGAACAATCCTTTTACGGAACAAGTCTGGGCATCTCGATGGAAAGCGGGGGAGGAAGCGAAGAAGGTCACGAGCACCACCTGAGGACCATCAATCGGATCCGGCGACTAGGAAGCATCCAGCAGGCTGTCGAGCAAAAGGTGCTGACAAACGGAATCATGTACGAATGCATTCAGCACAAGATCCCGTTCGTGCTGGCGGGAAGCATTCGGGACGATGGCCCCCTGCCCGATGTCATTACCGATTCGCTTGTCGCTCAGACCCGGATGCGCGAGCTGGTTCAAGGAGTCACCTTCTGCCTGATGATCGCGACGACACTCCATAGCATTGCCGTCGGGAATTTGCTTCCCTCGTGGGTCAAAACCGTGTGCGTCGACATTAATCCCGCGACAGTCACCAAACTCGCGGATCGGGGTACGTTTCAGTCAGTGGGTCTGGTGACAGATGTAGAACCATTTCTACGTGTCCTGGTGCAGGAACTGGGTGGGATGCAGGATTAGGCTGTTCACCTGCTGCGTACCAACAATCCGGTATGCAACTCACTCTGGCTGAGGGGGCTGATCATCGATGAAGCGTGACTCCAAGGCCCCCCTTCCGACAGTTGTCAGACGTCGTCCCACAGACGCCACCGGCTTGTTTTGGGAGCCCCATGGCGCGAGGCGAATCTTCGTGTCCACCCTGTTCGCTTAGAAAGGGGACGCCCGACGTCGTCGTGACCTCCACGACCGTCGAAAGGACAGGGCCCTTTCGCCTGAGGCCGTCATCACCTTGAAACGAGAAGTTTTTTGATGAAGTTAACCAATACCAACAGAATGGATCCAGACACCCAGGCAGCCCCGGTTGACGCCTCTTCGTGCACTCGGGTGAGCAGAAGTTGAAAGAAGATTGCCTCAGGCTCAACGCTCATCCGCCCCGTTTCGTACCTCGCGCTGCGAGCGTCTACGGTCGGGACATCTCCGCTGCGGCGCAAGCCATTTCTGCATGGAACACCTGTCGACTGTGAAGCGGACCGAGAAAATTCCAGACCGGAGTAGGACTGCCACGCGTGCAAACTCCGCAGTATCATCCCATTCTGTGATCGGATGTAGAAAGCTGTCTCAGACACCGGAGAATGCGGAATGCACTCAAACTTTCTCACTATGGACGATGGCACCCGAATCTACTTTAAGGACTGGGGACGTGGTCAGCCCGTCGTCTTCAGTCACGGATGGCCGCTGAGTGCCGACGCATGGGATCCGCAACTCTTCTACCTGAGCGAACGAGGATACCGCGTCATCGCTCATGACCGACGCGGGCACGGACGATCCAGCCAGCCCTGGTTGGGAAATGAGATGAACACCTATGCCAAAGACCTGGCAGAAATCGTCCGAACACTCGATCTGAAGAATGTGATCCACGTCGGTCACTCGACCGGCGGCGGCGAGGTGGTGCGCTACATCGGCCGGTATGGCACCCGGCATGTCGCCGCTGCCGTTCTGATTGGCGCCGTTCCTCCTTTGATGTTGAAAACGGACAAGAATCCCGGCGGCCTTCCCCTTGAAGTCTTCGATGAAATCCGTCAGGGAGTCCTGAAAGATCGATCTCAGTTCTTCCGGGATCTGACCACACCGTTTTACGGAGCCAACCGTGACGGCTCGAACATTTCTCAAGGAACGATCGACGCGTTCTGGCTGCAGGGAATGCAGGCGGGCCTGAAGAATGCTTACGATTGCATCAAAGCGTTCTCTGAAACCGACTTCACGGAAGACTTGAAGAAAATCAATATTCCGACACTGATTATTCACGGTGACGATGACCAGATTGTCCCCATCGACGCATCAGCCCGGCAGATGGCCAAACTGGTCAAGGGATCAACTCTGAAGGTCTATCCGGGCGCTCCGCACGGACTGACCTTCACTCACAAAGACCAACTCAACGCAGATCTGCTGGCCTTCTTTAAGCAGATACGGCAGCAGCAGTAACAGTCCAGGCGTCCCCGCCCTCGAAGTGAGATCCTCAACCGATTCCAAGCCTGTACGACAAAGGAGAAAGATCATGTTCAAAACGAAAAACGATCTGCCTGAATCAACCCGCGTCAAAGTGATCGAGTTATTGAACGCCCGATTGGCTGACTCCATCGACCTGCAGACGCAGGCCAAGCAAGCGCACTGGAACGTCAAGGGGCCTCACTTCATCGGCCTGCACGAGCTGTTCGACAAAATCAACGAAGAGGTCGAAGACTACGTCGATGACATTGCAGAACGTGCCGTCCAGTTAGGGGGCGTCGCGGAAGGAACCGCCCGTGTCGTCGCGAAACGAAGCACGCTGCAGGAATACCCACTGAACGCGGTCGAGGGACGAACGCACGTCGATGCACTCTCGTCAGCACTGGCGGCCTTCGGAAAAGTGATCCGGCAGGGGATCGACCAGGCCGACGAACTGGGAGATAAAGACACCGCGGACCTGTTCACGGAAATCTCCCGTGGCATCGACAAGTCGGTCTGGTTCGTCGAAGCCCACCTGCAGGCCGAGCGATAATCACTGGAAACTCCCCACAGACCTGGGGAAATCGACCAGATTGCAACCTCGGGGGCCGCATGACTGCGGCTCCCGGGAGAGAGGCAACGCCTCAGCCATTGCCGCTCGTGCCTCAGTGTTCCGGTTGCGGGATCGACCCGACGGACCACCCAGCGGTGATTCGCCGATAGATCCTCCTCAGTAACTGTCCGATACTGTCGATGATGGCATAGGTCACCGGCGTGACCAGCAGTGCCAGTAACAGGCTGAATGATTGCCCGCCGATAATCACCTTCGCCATGCTGGCGCGGGCTCCCGCACCGGGACCTCGCCCCAATGCAATCGGGACCATGGCGGCAATCAGCATGACGGTCGTCATCAGAATCGGCCGCAACCGGGTGTGATTGGCTTCCATGATCGCGGCGGTCCGTTCCATGCCGCTGGCGCGCAATTCGTTCGTCTTGTCGACTTGCAGAATCCCGTTCTTCTTCACGATTCCGATCAGCATGAACAGTCCGAACATCGCGTACAAATCCATCGGCGTGCGGAACATCAGCAGCGACAGCAATCCAAACGGAATCGTCACCGGCAATGCCGCGAGAATACTGACCGGGTTGAGCCAGCTTTCGAACTGGGCAGCCAGGATCAGGTACATGAACAGGACACTCAGCCCCAGAGCCACCATGAAGTAATAACCGGTCTCGCCCAGCATCTTCGCCTGCCCGCCGAATGTCACTTCGTATTCGGGCGGGAGGTTGAGTTCACGGGCAATCACCCGGGCCTGCTGAATTGCATCATTGAGTGAGACCTTGTCGGGATGAGCCAGCAGCGTGACAGTCCGCTGGCGGTTGAACCGATCGATCTGGCTTGGGCCCCGTGCTTCCGTGAGCGTTGCCAGACTCGAAAGCCGGACCTGGCCTGCCGTTGGTGAGGGGATCGTGAGGCTTTCCAGACTTTGCGGAGTCGCACGGAACGGCCGGTCCGCCCGCAGCCAGACGTCGTACTGCTCAGTCCCCTCTTTGTAGCGGGATACAATCTGACCGCCGACGAGAACATTCAGGCTGTTGGCGATGGTCTGGACGGGAATTCCCAAGTCACTGGCCCGATCACGATCGATTTCGACCTGCACCTCGGGCTTTCGCAGAGCCAGCGTCGAATCGACATCGACGAGACCCGGAATCTGCCGAAGTCGCTCAATAAATTGTGACGAGTATTCGGCGAGTTTATCAATGTCCGGTCCCTGGATACTCACTTGGAACGTACGGCTATCCTGTCCCGTCGCCCCGATCGCCGAAACATCCGAGACGGCAGTTCGCAGGTCGGGATAGTCACGAAGAATCTCGCGGGCTCGCTCCATCACTTCGAACTGAGTGTATTCACGCTCTTCGAGTTCCTTGATCCGGAAGTAGATGGATCCCCGGGTCACATCTCCCTGCCCCTTGCCCGATCCCCCTGTGTTCTGGCCGATGATGGTGAATCGATGCAGAACCCCCGGTAACTGGCTGAGTCGCTGTTCGATTTCGGTGAGCACCTGATCAGAGCGTTCGAGCGTGTAGCCCTCCGGTGTGATGTATGACACCTGAAATTCACTCTGATCATCGCGAGGAACGAGGTTCACCCCCAGGTTAGCGGCAATCGGAATCGTCGACAGAAAAGCCAGCAGACTGACCGCCATCGTGATGATGGGATGTCGCAATGAC
>NZ_DASWWZ010000460.1:0-1529 GCF_036405755.1 Schlesneria sp. | reverse complement strand
CCCGGCTTCAAGCCAGAGGCTCCGTTTGAGTCCTTCGCCCGGCGATGCTCGGTGAGCAGATATCCGCAGGCGACGACAGGAAGGGAGAGAAAAGGGAGCGCAATTTTGTACTGGTGGATTCCGTAACTGGTCCCGTCGGTTTCCGCAAATCCCAGAATCATCCCCACCAGCACCGTGAGGCTGTAAAGACTGACTTTGAAGACGTAACCAAGGTCCATAATCGTTCACGTTGTGTAAGGCATCCGATTCCATGGAGGGCGCTCAGGCAAGTCGCCCCTCCCGAGCAAATTGTAGCAGCCGATCAAGCCAGCCCCCTGTTTGCGGTCTTAATTCCACGGGGGCTCATCTTCCACACCCTCATCAAAGCAGGTTTTCGGTACTTCTCGGCACGACAGAGTATAGTGTCAGGATCAGACTTCGACACTTCGCGGGGATCTGGTCGCAGGTCGATAATCTTCAAAAGTCAGCAGATCGTCCTCGCGAACGTCATTCAGGTTCAGCAGTTCCACGCGCGAGGTCAGCAGGTTCTGATACGGCAGGCCCGCTTTGCGCGTGGTCACGATCAAAATCTGAGTTGTCGTCGGTAACTGTTGCAGCTTGGTTCTAACGACCTCAACCGCCTCTGTGGCGGGTCCCGGTTGGAACAACGCGAGTCCGTCGAAGAGAGACTCCAGACTGCTGGAAGTCCCCTGGCCTTCCCAGTCGAAGCGGGATTCACCGACGGCTGTCAGCGAAAGATAGCCATCACGACATTCCCGCCCTCGTTCAATCAGCAGCGAGGCCACAAAGCTCAGTGCAAAATCAACCTGCTCTCGCGTCATGACCGTGTGGAACGACTCACCAAACAGGTCCACAATGATGGCAAGAGTATGCTCCCGATTCTGATGGAACTCACGCAGAATCAGTTGACCTCGTCGCGCCGTGGATCGCCAGTGGATCGCGCGAGGATTGTCCCCCGAACGAAATTCACGCAACTGGTTGAAGTCGTCCTGGAACAGTCCCAGATTCGGTGACTTTCTCGAATTCAATTCGGTCGCACCCCCGAGGCGCTGGCGCCAGCTTTGAGAGACGCGGCCGATGCGGGGATAAATCAGGATTTCGGAAGTCGTTGCGAAGACCCGGCTTCGCTCCACCAGTCCCAGCGGAAAACGGGAAGCCGCGCGAATGGGTCCGAGCACGTAGCGACCGCGACCGCTGAGACGTAACTGGTACTGTCCCGATTGGGTCGTTCTGGAAGAGACGCGTGAGAACAACACGGAAGCCGAAAGGGTTTCTGTTTCGTGAACGATTTCGTCCGTGACCGTCATCATCCAGAGGGCGAACCACGGACGAGAATTGCGCAGGGTGATCTCGACGGAAAACAGTTCTCCCTGCATCGCCCGGACGGGAACTTTTCGGCGTACTCTTGCTGCCTGGAGCATGCCGAATGTCATCCAGCCGTTGATCACGAAAGGCCCGGCCATCAAGGCAAAGACCAGCAGCAGCGTATTCTGTTTCGTCAGCATGGCGCCCGTAAACAGGACGATGAT
>NZ_DASWWZ010000459.1:0-2347 GCF_036405755.1 Schlesneria sp. | reverse complement strand
TCTGTGGCCATGCTGAAAATACCATCGCGGGAAGAAGGTGCTGGTTGTCTCTTTGGTCTATTGGGGGCGCTAATTGGCCCCTCAGTCATTCTCCGACTTAACCCGCCTCCCCCTGGAATGAGTTGCGGTAACATGGTCATTCCGGTCGTGTTTTGCGGATGGATACTCGGCGCATTTATTGGGATGGTCACGGGAATGATCCTATGCCGATTTTTCCCGCGATCGAATGGTGAAAAATAGGACGACATCTGTAGGGTGACGTCTTATCCACGCTGGAAAAGGGCCACGGAGGCACTGCAAGTTTGCCATAGGGGGCAGACATTCTTGAACGGCCGCAGGTCTTTCTGTTTCGATTTTCGGCCACACTGAACGGGATGGATTCCTGTCGCTTGAAACCGAGGTTGATTGTCACACTGCGGGCTCGGGTGGGGATTCTTTGGTGTCAATCTGACGTGCTATGGTTCCAGGTATGATTGCTCGTCCCGATCGACGACTTTTGTCGCACGCGCCTCTACAGCAACCCCCGCGTCGATCGAGATCCGCACCTCACCCGCGAGGTCAGAGAGCCTGACGAGGATTTGCTCCCGGGTTGTGTCAGCGAAAAATGCTGCCTGCCGCAAATCGACCGAATCATCGTCGTTTCGAGAGCAACAGCCATGAGGAGAGCAACGTGAATGGAATGACGATTGTACCGTATGAAATCCTGATCCCGATGCCTGTCGCAATGCGATCTGGACCGTAGCAGCCTTCCGTTTCTAACAGTCGCATATCCGGACCATAATTGATTTCCGAGATGCTTCGCCGTGGAATCGCGAGAGCGAATTGCGATGCAGCAGACAGGTCGTTCGACGCGGACTGCCACAAGCATGGCCTGGTACCGAGCATCCCCGATGCGCGCCGACTACGTCCGCTCCACCGAAGGCATTCGAGTGATCCTGATGCCGAATGGATGGTGTAGATCTGGCGGGATGGAATTTCTAATTCATCGATGATCGTAAAACTTCGTATCCACCCCCCCAAGAAGACGAGTGACACCACCAGCATCGATACGCCGATCATTCGTCGCCAACGTGTCAAGTAGATAGTCATGGTTCGTGCAATTCGGCAGTTCGTTGAAAGTGCGAAGTGTATCCCGCAACAGAAGACGTTGCGTCCCCGTTGGCTGCTCGCAGGCTCGGGAGAGGTTTCTACGGGTGCAATCCCGTTTTGCGGTCGAGCATGGGGTGAGGTTTGTTTGCTGAGGGATGTCTGAGTCTGTGTTATTCTTTCCTGCTGTAGTCCAATCGAGGATTGGATGGATTCGGTACCGAGATCGCAAGGAGGCGGTCGGATGGGAGGGATTTCCTTGGACGGTCGGGATGGTGAATTTATTAAATCCGTTTCGGAGATGCTCTTCCGATTTAGTGGCGAGGTGTTTCCGAAGCTGGGGGAGTGGGAACGGCGTCTGAAAGGCGATCCGCTCAGTCTGGAAGCCCTCGAATTGGAAGTCCACCGGGAGTTCGCGCGGGGCGCCGGGATGGTCGTGGCGGGTTTGGCATCGGTCGTGATGCAGACACCGGAATTTGCCGCTGCCGCCGAGCAGACGCGACAAGACTATTCGATTCCGCTGTCCAAGGGGCGCGATCGAAAGATGTCGGTTCGGCTTCTGGGGGGCGTGGTCATGTGGATCACGTCGCTTTACTGTGAAGCAAGTCGTCGTCGCGGGAATGGTCTGCAGAAGGAAGAATCAGTCTCGGGCTTGCAGATTGAACAGGTGCAATTCGGGCTGGGAAAGAAAGTCTCTCCCGGGCTGGAGAGTACGGTCTCTCGGCAGTCGGCTCTGTGTCCCTCGTTTGAGCTGGCTTGTGAGGAACTGGAGCGTCAGGGACTGTCGCTCAATCTCAAAACGGTGCGGCGGATTTCTCAGCAATGCGGTGAGAAACTGCTGAAGCTACGAACGGCAGAATTGGTCTCCTGGCGTGCTGGAACTTTGGCGTCGACAAACGAACTGTCGGGGAAGCGTGTGTCGATCCAGATCGACGGCGGCCGGACGAAACTCCGTGGAAAACTGCGAGCGGCAGCGCCTCATGCAGAACAACTCAACGAAGACGGTTTGATTATCAGTGATGCGCCCGGACGCTCTAAGCGCCTCGCAAAACGGACGTTCGATGGCGAATGGCGCGAACCCAAGTTGATGACGATCTTCATTCATAATGAGCAGGGGCGTCTGGAGAAGAAGTCACGCATGACAATGGATGGGACGTTTGCGGGACCTGACGCTATGGCGGAACTGGTTGCCATGCACTTGCATCGCCTGGGAGCAGCCAAGGCACTGAGCCTGACCTTTGTCAGTGATGGAGCGGTCTGG
>NZ_DASWWZ010000458.1:0-3221 GCF_036405755.1 Schlesneria sp. | reverse complement strand
CCTATCTGGGATTGCAGCGTATGGTTGAGTCGGACGGTTTCAAGTTGATCGTCTATCCGAAGGCGAATCGCCTGCGACTGTATCACCTTGCCGAAGATCCCCTGGAAAAGCACGATCTGGCCGACGACCCGCGGTATCGTTCTCAGATTCTCAGGCTGGCCAAAGCCCTGCGGGAGAACCAGGAGCGAACAGGTGACTCGCTCTCGCTGGCGAGCTTACTGCCTGCGGAATAGTCTGGAGGTTTCGCATCGAGTTCGCTCCAGGGACCGCACCTCGCTCATCCGCCTCTCCTTCAAAACGCATAACAGGGAAAGTCCTTCTGCATGATGTCTCACCTGAGGATACTCGCTCACAAAACTCGTTTTTCGTTCCCGTCGGCGATGACCATCGGTCAAAGAGGCCCGTGGTCGATTCTTTCGCTGGCGTTGGTCCTTATCGCCTCGACAGGGGTTTGTCTGGCTGACGGTGACCGTCTGAAGCCCAATGTGATTCTGATTCTGACCGACGATCAGGGAACGGTCGATGCGGGGTGCTACGGCGCGAAAGATCTGCAGACGCCGAACATGGATGCAATAGCGGCTCGCGGAGTCCGCTTCACTCAGTTCTATGCAGCCGCCCCGGTTTGCTCTCCCTCTCGAGCGGGCCTGGTAACGGGACGCTACCCGGTACGGGCAGGAGTTTCGAATAACGTCAGCTCGACCGCGGGAGTGGCCGGCATGCCTAACTCCCAGACGACGATTGCGGAGACGTTTCAGGCCGCTGGATATGCCACTGCGCATATTGGCAAGTGGCACCTGGGCTACAGCGGCGAGACCATGCCGCTGGCTCAGGGCTTTGGACTCTCGGTCGGGCACATGGGGGGCTGTATTGATAACTTCTCGCACTTCTTTTACTGGCAGGGACCGAATCGACACGACCTGCACAAAAATGGAGTGGAGATTCAGCGACCGGGGCGGTACTTCCCCGACCTGATGGTGGAAGAAGCGGGGCAGTTCATCGAGTCACATCGTGAGAAACCGTTCTTCATGTACTTCGCGCTGAATGGGCCCCACTACCCCTATCAGGGAGATCCCGAATGGCTGGAGCATTATCAGGATCTCCCCTACCCTCGTAATTTGTATGCAGCGTTTCTGTCATCGATCGATGCACGCATTGGTGCGCTGCTGAAACGGGTCGACGAAGCAGGTCTGCGGGAGCGGACGATTGTTGTATTCCAGTCCGATCATGGCCATTCGACCGAAGAACGAGGCCACCTCGGTGGAGGAAGTGCCGGTCCTTACCGTGGAGCGAAGTTCAGCCTGTTCGAAGGGGGCATCCGGGTCCCGGCGATGATCTCGTGCCCTGCCGGTCTGCCACAGGGCGTTGAACGCAATCAACTCGCTCATTCCTGCGACTGGTTGCCGACAGTCGCCGAACTGGCGGGTATTCCCTTAGTCAATCCGGATCTTGACGGTCTGAGTCTGGTCTCCGTGCTGAAATCGGAAGACGCACCCACGCCCCACACAACAGTGCACTGGCATGTTGGTGACAAGGGGGGCCAATGGGCTGTCCGCGAAGGAGACTGGAAGCTGATTGGCAACGCCATCGACAGCTCGGGGGGAGAACTGACCCCTGATGACAAGAAGCTGTTTCTTTCGAATGTGGTGAGCGATCCTGCCGAGCGTCACAACTTCGCCGCACAGCAGCCCGAGCTCGTGAAAAAATTGCAGCAGTCTCACGATACCTGGCACGCAACAGCCGTCGCCACGGGCACAGCGAAAACATCACGCTGATCGTCTTTCCAGTGTTCCTGTTGCTGCGCTGTGCGTGGGTTTCACGGCCCCGCACAGTTCGCGGAACCCAAAGCCGTCTCTCGCAGGACCAGCAAGCCGAGGTCGTCCCTACCTGAGTCGCCGCAGTTGGGCTTTCCGCAGCTCGGTCGCCCAGCCTCCCTGCGTGATGTGCCGACGGTTTGCCCGCGATCTCTCTGGTTGCGACCTGGGGTTGGGTAAATTTTTGGGAGCGGGTCATCCCCCCCGCAGAGGTCTCGTTGCACTTGCCCACGGCGACGGGCGAGGTTTCTCGGCGCCTGATTCTCTTTCCCGGTAGGACTTGGGGCTTTTTGCGAGCGGTTTTTCACTGATCGGGGAGCGTCCTCTCGTTGCGAGGGGGCCACACTGCAAGGGGTCACACAGAGACAGGCGATGCGTTTGCGAGGTGATCAAAACGAGAAAGACCACGACTGCCGGAGCGGTCGTGGTCTTTGTTGTGTTCTCGGGTTTTTGATCGCCTGCGGGTCGGGCAAGAACTATTGGATCGAGTTCGGGCCGGCACAGCGAATCAGGTGATCGTGGTCGATGTAGACGACCTGGATTGATTCGTCTTCGTGGCGGAAGGGGATCGGCCAGTCAGACCGCTTGATCAGGTCATAGTAGACCGTGCACTTGTAGTGACAGTGGTGCAGTCGAGCGGGGCCGGCGAGCGGGAAGAAGCGGCATTCATCCAGCCGGTCGACAATCGGTTCGGTCACGATCTTGACGTTGTTGCGAACCGTTTCGGCCAGGAAGACCCAGCCGCCCGAGGTTTCCTGGGGCAGTGCCCGCATGACCTCGTCAGCAGAGGGGGGATCCATGCAGAAGATGGGTGCATGTTCACCTTCCACGGGGTCCAGAATCGGTACTTTGTCGTACCGTTCTTCTTTGATGTAAGCATCTTCGATCAGCTCACTGTAGTACGGACTCACCGGAATCAGGGGTGTCGTACCATAGAAAGAGCTGAGCGTGAAGGCCATGGTCAGCATTCTGCCGAACAGGACGCATCCGCTGTTGCTCATCATCATCACGCCAATCGCGGTGATTAGAGCAAATCGCTTCGTTACTGAGCCAGGCTTCGTCATCATTTCTCTCCGGCAGTTCCCGAACCCGCTGAATTGGCGATCATGGGACCGTGTATAGCTTTAGTATCGAAAATACTGATTGAAGACTTGCGAGAATTTTCCGATTTTTCTGATAGTAGGAACTGGAATCCCCATATCGGTTTGGGGCAGCCAGGCACTGGCGTGCGTGACACCTAAGGTCCCTCTCCTCTGTCTACCATCAACCGGTGGCTGGGCACTGAAATGATTAAACAGAAACGTCTGCGGCAGTATTCCCGCCGCAGACGTCGAGCCATTCGGGTACCATCACTCTGTTTACACAGAGTCGTTTCCATGCACTTTACGCAGGGAGCCCGCCATTCCGGAT
>NZ_DASWWZ010000457.1:0-10771 GCF_036405755.1 Schlesneria sp. | reverse complement strand
GGACTGGAGCGAGGGAGCACCCGGCTCCTCATGCGGATCTTGTCACGCGTCTGTGGTGATGTGCCCGAGGAAGTCCAGTCAAAAATTGAAACACTCTCGCTGGAGCAGCGTGAAACTCTCGGCGAATCGGCAATCGATTTCCGTTCTCTCGACGACCTGAAAAACTGGCTGACAAATAACAATTCCTGATCCGTCTGAAGCAATGGATTGACAACATCCCGCGTGATGAAGCTCCATCCGCTAGATAAGGCAACGCACGCTCCCGCTGGACTTGAGTCGACAATACAATGAGGAACTCATCGCCGACGAGAAGGAATTGCAGATGCCGTACGTCACATCAATCGAACGCCACGCGGAACAACGAGGGCTGGAACGAGGGAGCACCCGAATCCTCATGCGAGTTCTGTCACGCGTCTGTGGCGATGTGCCCGAGGAAGTCCAGTCAAAAATTGAAGCACTCTCGCTGGAACAGCGTGAAACACTCGGCGAATCGGCAATTGATTTCCGTTCTCTCGACGACCTGAAAAACTGGCTGACAAATAACAATTCCTGATCCGTTCGAGGCGGCATGCCTCGCGAGGAAACCTATGACGGACCTGACCAAACTGACCTTCGATCATGACTCATGGGGCCGTCTGACCCTCACGCTTGACGATGGCCGAACGTATGCGGGGATCGACCCTCTCCGCTGCTTCCCTCTGACCGATCCCGAGAAATTGATTGCCCTGCTGGACTCGGAAGGCCATGAAATTCTGACTTTGCCGGATCTTGATGCATTATCTCCTCAGTCCCGCGACGTCCTCAAAGCGGAACTGGCAGCGCGTGATTTTGTGCCGGTCATCCAGCGGGTGATTTCGACAACCAATCCCAGCCCTCCCTGCCACTGGGTCGTTGATACCGATCGCGGAAGGACAAGATTCCAACTGGAGAGCGAAGATGACGTCCGCAAGCTGGGAACGCATCGCGTGATTGTGGCCGATTCGCACGGGATTCGTTATTCCATTCCGGACGTGCGTCGTCTCGATTCGCATTCCCAGCGAATTGTGCAGCGCCTGGCGTAGGCTCCAGTCCGCCAGAAATCTGGCGAGTTTGTCACCCCTGCCCTCTCACCATCCTGAGACTTGAGCGTCTTTGTCATCCTCTAAAAGCGGAAGCTTGTCAGGCGAGCTGCTATAATTGATTATTTCGGCATCGCCGACGCGGAAGCAACTCATTCATGATTGAAGTCCAAGCCGTCTCGAAAATGCATCGCCGGGGCCGCCTCGAAGTCCCCGCACTCCGGGAAATCACCTGCCAGATTCCCAAAGGGTCATTCACGTTTATTCTCGGCCCCTCGGGAAGCGGTAAAAGCACCCTGCTCTATCTGCTTGGTGCACTGGATGAACCGACCACGGGCACCATCACTGTCCACGGCAAATCGCTGCAATCCATGACAGCAAGCGAACGGGACGAATTTCGAAGGAAGGATGCAGGGTTCATCTTTCAGAACTTCAATCTGCTTGCCAATCTGACGGCTGTGGAAAACGTGCTGGTCCCCTTTCTGCCAACCGGGGTGAGTCGCGAGTTGCGCAACAAGGCCGCGGAATTACTGGATCGACTTGGGTTGGGGGATCGCCGTGAGCACCGCCCCAACCAGTTGTCTGGCGGCGAACAACAACGGGTGGCAATCGCTCGTGCGTTGCTCAAGCGACCGAAACTGGTGCTCGCGGACGAACCGACAGGAGAACTCGACACGGCCAATTCCCTGGCGATTCTGCAAGACCTGCGAGCCCTCTGTCAGGAACAGCAATCGACAGTCGTGGTCGTCACCCACGAGCATGAATACATCCGCGAAGATGACCACGTCATCCGCATTCGTGACGGGCGCGTGGCCAACCAGCCTTAAGCTGCCTGCTTCCGCATTCGCTTGCAGCGGTGTCGTTCTCACCACGACCACACTGGCAGGAAGGTCTGTTGAACCGGAAGAATCCTGATCGCCGTGAGACGATTCTTCAAAGTCATTGCGGTAAGATCTCGGGAACTGTCGTAATTTCTGTCAGTTCCACAGGAGATCAAACTGATGTTGACCGCGTTACTCCTCATTGCACTGGGAGCTCCCCCTGCCGTCACTGATGAGGCCGCCGAGGCGAAATATCTGGACAATCTTCGACAAGTCACATCCGGCCTGCCTCGCGCGGGTGAAGGGTACTTCTCGCCCAATGGAGAGTGGATCGTCTATCAGGCGTACCCGATTGGGTATCCCTTCTACCAGATCTACGTTCAGAAGCTTGATGAGAAAACACCGCGACTCCTCAGCACGGGTCGGGGCCGAACAACGTGTGCGTACTTCTCGCCTGACGGGACGAAAATTCTCTTCGCGTCCAGCCACACGGATCCCCAGATCGACATCACCGAGCTGAAAGCACGCGAAGAAGCGGCCAAAGGAGGTCGTCGGCGTTATCTGTGGGATTTCGATCCGCACATGGACATCTACATTTCGAACTTTGATGGCACCGGAATGAAGCGGCTGACCGACAGCCCCGAATACGACGCTGAAGGAAGTTTTTCTTCTGATGGGAAACAGATCGCCTTCACGTCGTCACGAGATGGGGATCCTGATCTGTACATCATGGACGCGGATGGTTCGAACGTTCGTCAATTGACGAACCAACCCGGCTATGATGGCGGTCCCTTCTTCTCTCCCGACAACAAGTGGGTCATCTTTCGGTCAGACCGCCAGAAAGAGCACATGCTGCAGTTGTTTGCCATCTCTGTCGACGGAAAGACCGAAGTTCAATTGACGGATAACCTCGATCAGGTGAACTGGTGCCCGTACTTCCACCCCAGCGGCAAGTATCTTGTCTGGGCCGGCGCGGACTACAGTAGAGGTCCCGCCAATGCTCCGTTTCACCTGTTCACAATGGAACTGAAATGGACGTCAGACTCCGTTAAACGTGGAGCCGTGACGCAAATCACGCACAGCACCGCGCAAGATGTTCTGCCCGTTTTCAGCCCCGATGGAAAAAGTCTGATGTGGACATCGACCCGTGGGGCCGACGGTACCAGCCAGCTCTGGATCGCTGACTGGCTGCGCGAGAAGAAAGGAAATTGACGGAGACGCTCACTCGGAATCCCACGTCCCATCCCAACTCTTCAAAGGACCACCCATGCGTGTTCATGCTTTGCCTGTGTCACTGCTGCTGGGACTGATTGCTTTCTCCGTCTGCGGGTTCTCCGTCTGCCGGGGAGAAGAGAAGATTGCGGACTGGTCGCAGCAGCATGTCGACGAGCTGCTGGTGTTGTATCGGGACTTTCACAGCAATCCCGAGCTCTCATTCCGCGAAGAACAGACAGCACGCAAGCTCGCCGCCGAACTGAAATCGCTCGGCTGCGAAGTCACCACCGGGGTCGGTCAGCAGGGGGTCGTGGGGCTGCTAAAAAATGGAGAAGGCCCCACCATCATGCTTCGTACCGACCTCGATGCCCTTCCGGTGACCGAGGCTACCGGCCTGCCATTCGCCTCGCCGGTCAAAACCAAGGATGCTAAGGGAAACGACGTCGGTGTGATGCATGCCTGCGGGCATGATGTTCATATCACCTGTCAGATTGGTGTCGCGCGGTATCTTTCCAGCCATCAGGACCAATGGCGTGGTACGGTCATGTTCGTGGGACAACCGGCAGAAGAGATCGGCGGAGGGGCCGAGGCCATGTTAAAAGATGGCCTGTTCACTCGCTTTCCACGACCTCATTCCGCCCTTGCACTGCACGTTGATCCCACCCTGCCCACCGGGAAGGTGGGCGTGAAAGCAGGCTACATCCTGGCGAACGTCGACAGTGTCGACATTCTCGTCAAAGGAAAAGGAGGACACGGAGCGTTCCCTCACACGACGATTGATCCGATCGTCCAGGCGGCGCACCTGATTGTCGATCTTCAGACTCTGGTCAGCCGTGAGAGCAGTCCCTTCGAACCGGCGGTCGTGACCGTGGGATCGATCCAGGGAGGAACCAAGCACAACATCATCGGGAACAGTTGCCGGCTCCAATTGACGGTGCGAAGCTACTCGCCTGAAGTGCGCGAAAAGCTGATCGAGGGGATCCGGAGAAAGGCCAAGGCGGCCGCGATCAGTGCCGGTGCCCCGGAACCAACGATCGAGTTATCGGACTGGACGCCTGCTACCAAGAATGATGCAGACTTGGTGGAAAGAGTGATTCCCGCGTTCCGCGAGGCTTTGGGCGAAGACAACGTTGTGCCTGTCGAACCGTCGATGGGGGGCGAGGATTTTTCTCAGTACGGGCTCGCTGGCGTTCCCATCTTCATGTTCCGTTTAGGATCAGTGACTCCGGAACGCATGAATGCACTTCGGGACGCCGGGAAGGCGCCCGATTCGTTGCACTCCCCGTTCTACTATCCTGACGCTCCAGAAACGATCAAGACGGGTGTGACCGCCATGTCCGCCGCCGTGCTCGAACTCATGAAGGTCGAGAATTAGTGTCGCTGCAGCATCGCCTGGATAATCTTCTTCACAGGGGGACAGTTTTCTTCCAGGAGTGGTCTTCGCGAATTCCGCCCCGCTTTACCACAGCGTGTTGCCCGGCGGGCGGCATGCTCGGTTGGTCTTCGATAACACCCTGCACTTGAGTTCCGAGCCAACGACGCACACCGGCCACTGCAAAACGGGAACCTCAAAAACCGACCGCCACTTCATTCCGTGATCATCCGCGGAGAAGTGCGGTGCGACGCAAACACAAATCGCCGCGGGCAGAAGCACGCGGCGATTCGTTGACGTCGGATCAATTTATGGCTTCAGGCCAGAAATTTAGAACTCACCAACAGGATTGCCGTCGGCGATGTAGGCCAGTCGCTGACGGGTGGTGTTGTCGATATTCTCGCTGATGAAACGGACCGAACCGTCACCGAGCAGCGCCTGCACACCACCGGTGTGAAGGCTTCCGGGCGTACCCCATTCACCGAGCTTACCCGGAGGATTCTGAACGCTCCATGGCGTTCCAGGTCCCCAGCCGCAGCATGCCCAGTCATTGATTTTTCGCTGACCGTTGAGGTTACCAAACTGAATTCCGTTACCAACGTGCTGCGAACAGGCCCACGAACCCGTGTAACCGTCATGCACATTCAGAGTCGTTTCGACAACAGCCACGGTGTTACTCGATCCGTCGGTCAGGTCACGCAGCGATGCCGTCGACATGGCACCGAACATGGAACGAGTGTACTGGTCTTCCTTGGACCACATGTTCCAGCCCTGTCCATCGGTGGTGCAGAAACCATAGTTCGTCTTGTACGAGTTGACGCTGGGATCACAGCCGTAGTTACCGTCCAATAGCCCTTGAATGAAGGGGGTTCCACTGTCTGATGGACAAAGCAAAGCGTTCAGTTTGACAGCAGCAGCAGCGGCGTTTTCCGGAGGTACAATTCCGCCGATTCCGGCGAGTGGAAGACTACCGTTGTCTTTCCAGCCCCCCATGGCCGCACTGTGGTTGATTCGATTGTACAGGGGAGCCTGATCGAAGTACGGGAGGATCAACACCCAGCCGCTCTGATTCTTGATGTTCGGCAACGCGTTGTTGTTCGCGGTTGCGGCGTTAAAGCTGGACGCATAGGGGAACATTCCCGCTACATCGTGGTAGTTATGCAGGGCGAGACCAATCTGCTTCAGGTTGTTCTTGCATTGCGTACGGCGAGCAGCCTCGCGTGCCTGCTGCACGGCAGGCAACAGCAGAGCGATCAAGACCGCGATAATCGCGATCACGACCAGCAGTTCAATCAGCGTGAACGCGCGATTGTAGCGCCGGGGCTTGTAAGACACAGGATCAAAACTCTTCATCCAAATCCACTCCAAACAGGGAAAACAAAAAAGTACGAAGACGTTGCTTCGATACATTTCCTCTCAATGATGACAAGCAGCTTTTAGCAACACTGCTTGAGCAAAACGTTATTTCTTCGGAGCATTCTTCGCCGAAGTGATCGAGAATTCGATATCGCTTTTGCCGGCTTCAGGAACGTCGACCCGTCGGGTCATTTCCGCCATCTTGTCGCCGGGGTTGTTCCATCGTGCTGCAATGGTTTCTTTTGCCCGAACCATGGCGGGTGAGTCATTGGGCCCCAAGGGGCTTCCATCCTGTTTGACCATTCTCGAGAACGAGACCATGTATGAACCGGGGGTGATCCCCTCTTTATTCGTCCAGTGCATTACGGTGAAGCTCCCGTCGTCCTTCGTAACTGCCCAGGCCCCACCGACGCTCTTGGTCTCATTGATGGGGGTGAAGCGGATGTTGATACCCGCCACAGGCTTACCATCCAGCTTGATGACCCCGGATGCAGGGACAATCTTCTCAGCGACGGTCTTGGAGCCGCCACAGCCCTGAACCAGACCAACAAAGAAGACGACAATCAACGACAACAGGCAACGGGCTGAGAGCTTCACTGACATCCTCCTCACAGTTTCGAGACACCGCAGAAGCATCAAGAGCTTCCGGCAACGAATGTGCCTCGTCCAAAAACAAAAATCAGCACTGGCGAAGAAGCGTAGGTCTGAGCCGTCTGATCGTTTCGCGTGAAGGCGACACAGTTGCGTAGTATGCAAGTGTCGTACCTTTGTCGTTCTCTTTAGACGCGAGACGAGCGAATCGGAGGCTTCCGGGGCTGACTGGTGCTTGGCGTCAGTCACTGCCGAACCGCAGGAGCATCAATTACGCCACTTCTTGAGACGATTTCGTCTATCAATGACGATAGGTGACGGTACGTTCCAAGTAAACTCATAAAATCAACGGTTCTCGCCATTTTTGAGAACATCGCAAGAAAAAACATCGAATCTGCTTACTCGGAAGGCACATTTACAAAAACGAATCCAGCCCCTTAGATATCAGCGGTCGCTATTAAATTCAACCAACGTCGACCGCGATTCGATTGCTAACCATTTCGCCGCAACTGCGACATTTTCAAACACATCTTTGTGACCGGATGGCCATTGAACTTCAATTTTGTTCACTCGTTCATCCCGACTTACCCCGATCGATACAACTCGTTCACTACACGATTCGTAACCGTCGCCACCTGTCAACTGCGCGATTCTTTCTTCGCCGTTCTGCAGGACGACCCGAATTTTGGCGCCGATCGCATCACGGCTGGATTGGGTTCCAATGAGTTTCAGGCAGAGCGAATGACACTGATTTTCCGTCGCATTCGTCGCCAGTAGAACGGGCTTTTCCAGGTCGGTCGCGACGAAGTCCGTCAGACCATCCCGATTCCAGTCGATCAGGGCGAGACCTCGGGCAAGTCTTTCGTCTCGCCAGAATTCGCCCCCCACCTGATCGGAGATTTCGACGAACCGGGCGTCATCAAGTCCATGGAAAATCTGTGCCTTCATGCGAAACGGTTCATTCAAAAATTCGTCAATGTGGCCATTCATCACGACCAACTCGGGACGGCCATCGCGATCCGCATCGATGAATTGAGTACCAAAGCCGAGTGGCTCGAACGTGGGCTTTCGAAGCCCGGCCCGCTGAGTCTGATCCTCATAGACGTCCCCTGCCTGCGATAAGTACAACGTATTCGACTCGCGTGCGAAGTTCGTGATAAACAGATCCAGCTTTCCGTCACGGTTTACGTCCCAGGTGGCAATCCCCATGCACGCCTGGGCCAGACCGTTCGCGTCAAGCGCGACACCCCGCAAGAATGCCTCATCGACAAAGCGAAGCGCTCCTCCTGCTTGCTCCGTTTGATTGATCAGCAGAAAATTTGCCGTCATGTCGTTCGCGATAAAAACATCGGGTCGGTGGTCATCATTGAAGTCACCGATGACGAGGCCCAGTCCCATCCCGAGCGGAAGGTCCAGTCCCGCTTCCGCCTGAAGTTCCTGAAAGCGGCCGTCACCCAGATTGACCGCCACGGTGTCGAGCGCGGCATTGAACATTGTCGGGCGACAAACGACGGGCCTACGAAATTCGTCGTAGCAAGTCGCCGTCAGAAAGTCCTGTCCTTCGCAGTAATTGACATCGAAGATCTCGGGCAAGCCATCCCCATTCAAATCGGCAATCGCGCAGCTCACCGTCCACGCCGATTGCTGAATCCCCGCTTCATCCGTGACATCCCGGAATGTTCCATCACCACAGTTGCAGAACAGCTTGTTCCGTCCCAGGTTGGCCACATAGATGTCGGGGAATCCATCATTGTTGTAATCGCCGACCGTCACCCCCTGGGAGTAAGACGTCTCATCGATTCCCGCCGGAACGGTCACAGACTCAAACCGCTCGCCCCGGTGATTGCGGTAGAGAGCATCACTGGGCCCGGTAGCACTTGAAAGAGGAAGCGGTTTGCCTTGCGCGAAGTAGAGATCCGGCCACCCATCCTGATCGAAATCCAGGACTGCGACCCCTGCCCCCATCGTTTCATAAATCTTGTGTCCCGATTCCTGAGCGGACGTGTTGATATAGCGAAAGTCCAGTCCTGCCAACTCAGCCTGGTCCACGAACCGGATCTCAGTCGACTCACCTTCCCTCGTCGGCTCGCCCCCCGCTGGGCTGGCCGCAGACTGGGTCCAGTCGGGTAACGGATATTTCAACCACTCACTTTTATCCCCTGCCAGGCTGCCGGGCTTCGTCCGCGTTGACCCGGCCAGTGCCGCCTGTGCAGCGAGGTCTTTTTTCCGGGCCAGCATGGGATCACCAGGAGCAGGACGAACACGCCTTTCATAAACATCGGCCCACCCCCAGGCCTCCCATAATCGCCCCGTCGCTGCGAGTTCCGAGATCATAGGTTCAATTAACAAATGGGACTGAGGCTCACCCATGCGGGAACTGAGATCGGTGATCCGCTGAAGGCTGCGTGCCCGCTCGGTATACGATGTACCGAGTTCGGCCAGGCCGCGAGATTTGAGTACCTGCCCCATCAACATGTTGGCCGAAAGGTTTTCCGGCTCGCGAACGAGTGCCTCATGCAAGCAACGGATCGCGGGGTCGGGTTTTCCGTTGAGATTCAGCCATTTCGCCCGTGCCAACCAGATCCGCCCGTCGTTCTCGCTCGTGGAAGGAAGTTGAGCATTCCAGGCGAGAAACTTCTCAGGCGCGAAATCCGCGTAGATTTCTCCCAGGATACTCTGTGCTTCGTTGTCCCCCGGGTCGGCCTTCACGACCTCGAGCAGGTATTGTTCTGCCTCGGAGACGCGGTTTCGATCCAGCTCATGCATCGCCTGCGGTAACAGCGGCGACTTTTCATTCGGATCGGCTTTGAGCATCAGTTCGAGCCGACCCGAGTCATCAACCGTGGGATTGACAGAAGACAGCACGACCAGATCATCCTGCGTAAACGCGTTCTTCTGAATCAGTCGGACCAGGCACTCAACCACCTCGGCACGATGTCCCGTCACAGCAAAAATCTGCGCCAGGTAGCGATCAGGTTCAGGCACTTTCGGGTTCGCTACACTCGCCAGCCGCAGGGTGTTAATCGCGGGTCGGATGAGATTCCGCGTCATCCAGTTTCTACCCAATTGCACGGCAAGGGAACTGGCTCGAGCCGGATCCAGTCGCACCAGTTGCTCAAGTGCCGTCAGCGACCGGGACGCATCTCCCCCCCGCGCGGACGCATCGGCCAGCAGAGCCCATGCTTCTTTCAGGTCAGGGTACTGCTCCACTGCCCGCTCCAGCGTGCTGACGGCCTGCGCGTAATCGCGCTGGTCCAAGGCGGTCTGACTTTGTTCGAGCAACTCGTCTGCGGTGGGATTTGCGTTAAATACCTTGAAGGCCACCGCCGTCGCACCCGCGATTCCGATGACGATCAACAAAGGCAGCAGCCACGGCCTCGTATTGTGTGAGCGTGTCGCCAGAGGAACCGGCTTCGGGCGGTCATCAGAAGTGGACAATTCATTTCCTGTCGAGCGAGAGAATCGAGGAATGGCCGACGTGCCGAATCGGCGGCAGCTTGATTGATTTCGATCCCGCATTCGCATTGGATCTCAGCAAACAGCGGTCTCTGCACCGACATAAAACAGCAACGTCACCGCACGACCGAAGTCGCGCGGTGACGTTAGAATTATTCGTGCTGTTCCGAGATTGCAAATCAATTCGGATTAGAACTCGCCGACGACCTTTCCGTCAGCAATGTATCCGAGGCTCTGGCGGGTCACCGCGTCAATGTTCTCGCTGATGAAACGGACGGAACCATCAACGAGCAGGACCTGACAGCCGCCCGTGTGCATACTCCCGACGGTTCCCCATTCACCCAGTTTCCCGGGTGGGTTTTTCACGCTCCAGGGAGTTCCTGGCCCCCAGCCGCAACAGTCCCAGTCGTTGATTTTTCGCTGGCCATTCAAATTGGCAAAATCGACCCCTTGACCGACGTGCTGCATACAGGCCCATGACCCTGTGATACCATCGTAGACATTGAGAGTCTGTTCTGCGACAGCGACCGTGTTACTCGTTCCGTCCGAAACATCTCGCATGGAGGAGTTGGATTCAGGACCGAACAGCGCCCTTGCATACTGATTCTGTGTATCCCAGTTATAGTCCCCGAAAGGGGGGGAAACGCTAAAACCATAGTTGGTTTTATAGGCGGGCCTGTTTGTTTCACAGCCGTAGTTGCCATCGAATCCCGGGAAGATCGCCTGTCCGGAATCCGAAGGGCAAAGCAGCGCCACCAGTTTGGTCGCTGCGGCGTTGGCGTTCTCGATCGTCGGTCCCCCGTTCGCAAGTGGGACCGTCGCGGTGGACCAGCTTGGCCCCATATAGCGTCCCATTGCTGCGCTATGGTTAATAGTGTTAAACAGGGGTGCCTGATCGAAGT